>NBMI01000274.1 GCA_002085445.1 Candidatus Parabeggiatoa sp. nov. 2 | reverse complement strand
TCGTTTTGTAATTCGTGAAGCAATGAACTTGATTTGACAGTCAGTTCTGATAACTCCTGTAATAAGTTCATTTCATTGACTATTTGGCGTTTTTCCAATGTGCTGTCTATGGTGAAATAAACCAGTCCCATAATTGGGATAGCCACCATTAATGCCAGCTTATAGCCGATTTTTGTATTTTTTAACATAGTAGTAATGTCCAAAGCTTTGGAGTCCCAAAGCTTTAGCTTTGGATGGAGTCCAAAGCTTTAGCTTTGGATGGAGTCAAAGCATACCGCTGCGTTTAATTTCTAAGTAACGGTTTATCATCATTACCGGTAATTGTTCGGGTTCCGTGTCTAGGTAAATGATGCCATGACTTTTTAACGCGTCGTGGGTACCTTGACGAGAATTTAAGTAGTTAAAGGTGGCTGCGTGGCGTAGGGCATCTTCAAAATTCAAAACGGGTTGTTCTAGCACTTCATTGAGGATGCGTTCTTGCAAGCTGGCTAGTAAAACCAGGTGTTTTTTGCGAAGCAATTGCAAAGCCGGTAATAATTCGTCGCTGTCTTCATCGCGTAGGTTGGAAATGAGGACGACTAATGCGCGTTTCTTGAGGCGGATCATGAGTTGGGTGGCCGCATTTAGATAATCGCTGGCGTGGGTGCTGGGTTGTAAGTCGTACACGGTGTTTAGGACAACGTTGATGGTATTCATGCTTTTGCGTGGAGCGAGCCAACGTTGTTCGCCGCTAAATGTCATGAGTCCTAGCGCGTCACCTTGTCGTAGCGCGACATAAGATAATAATAATATAGCATTAAGGGTGTGATCAAAATGGGATAGTGCGCCATCTTGTGCTAACATGCGTCGCCCACAGTCGATTAAAAAGATTATTTGTTGGTCGCGTTCATCTTGATATTCTTTTGAAATCAATTTCTTATGGCGGGCGGTTGCGTTCCAGTCGATTTGACGTAGGGCATCGCCGGGGCGGTATTCTCGCAGTTGATGAAATTCTAGGCCTTCTCCTCGTCGTTGCAGTTTACGGATGCCCAGTTGCCCAAGCCTGTTTTCAGTGGCAAACAGGGTATATTTTGTCATGGCCGCAAAGTTGGGGTAAACTCGTGTCGGTGTTTTGAGTTCGATATAACGAGCGTGTTTCCAAAATCGCCAAGGCGAGTGATGCAATAAGTGTACCCCGGCAAATTGGATTGCGCCGCGTTGTTGGGGGCGGATACGGTATTGAGTTTCCATTGCGGCAAAGCCGGGGAGGGTGAGGCGTTGCGGTTGCCCTTGTAAGTCGCAGGTGACGGGGTAGTCGTCAAAGATTTCTATTAAGCGGGGAGCGAGGCTGGGATTGTGAAGGCGAAGAATCACTTCACTCCAAACGCCTAAGGGGAGTGAGCAGGGGATTTGGCGTTGTATCTGAATCGGACGGAGAAACCAGATTCGCAGGGCATCAAAGAGTGCTAATAGTAGTAAAAAAATGCCACCGATTTGCCAATAAACCATCATCGGTGGGCGCAGGGTGGCGGCGAGGGCTAGTGTTAGCCAGAGGGAAAGTCCTATAAAGGCAAGTCGTGCGGGTCTCATATTAGTTATCAGTTATCAGTTATCAGTTATCAGTTATCATTTATCAGTTATCAGTTATCAGCCAACAGCTAAAGCAGTTGTCTAAAAGCTAAAGTAGGCTTTAAAAAAAATCAACCTAACAAAAATCCATAATACTGGAAAACTTTTGCACGGGTACTTAATTCTCTTCTCTTGCAGTGCCCTTCAGGGTACTTAAGCTTTCAGACAACAGACAACAGCTAAAGCAGTTGTCTAAAAGCTAAAGTAGGCTAAAGCCTACTAAGTAGTCGTGCAGGTATTTAAAAAAAATTTTAGCCATTTAAAAAAAATCAACCTAACAAAAATCCATAATACTGGAAAACTTTTGCACGGGTACTTAATTCTCTTCTCTTGCAGTGCCCTTCAGGGTACTTAAGCTTTCATGGCTGTTGGTGGTACGGGAATTTCCGCTCTCCTGCACTAGGTTTCACTAAAGCGATTCACATTCAACCCCTTCGGGGCTTGCCACGTCTTAATTTTATATCCTTGGTGCATCTATTTTACTTAGCACCGCATTCAACACGCTGTCTACATTATGCCCTTCAATTTCCAATTCGGGCGCTAAGGCGATGCGATGACGCAAGGTTGCCAGTGCGATGTCTTTAACATCATCGGGTATGACAAAATCGCGCTCCGCTAACAAGGCCGCAGCACGGGCGGCACGAATTAAGGCAATACTACCACGCGGCCCGGCCCCCAAACTCACCCCTGGCCAATTGCGCGTACTTTGCACAATTTTAACCACGTAGTCATAGACGCGATCATCAATTGTTAAACCCGCCGTGATTTTTTGTAGCGTGATAATGTTTTCGGGTTTGATGAAGGTGTTGACGGTACTGACATCTAGGCCTTCGCCCACTTTAGTCGAGGTAACTTGTTTCACTAAGCGGACTTCTTCAGAGTCGGTGGGATAGTCAATGCGTATTTTTAGCAAAAACCGATCCAGTTGTGCTTCTGGCAATGGATAGGTGCCTTCTTGTTCAATCGGATTTTGCGTCGCAAGCGTCATAAACGGGGGCGATACTGTAAAGGCCCGGCCTTCAATCGTAACTTGTTGTTCTTGCATGACTTCTAGCAAGGCGGCTTGACTTTTAGCTGGGGCGCGATTGATTTCATCGGCCAACAACAAGTGCGTAAAAACGGGGCCTTTGCGAATACGAAACTCTTCGGTTTTCATGTCATACATCGCATGTCCCGTCACATCGCTAGGCATCAAGTCAGGCGTAAATTGGATGCGCGTAAAACGGCCCTCAAAGGTTTTCGCCAAAGCTTGCACTAATAAGGTTTTACCTAAACCGGGGACACCTTCAATTAACACATGCCCGGCCGCTAACAGGGCCACTAACACTTGATCAATGACTTGTTGTTGCCCGACAATAGCGCGACTAACTTCAGTGTGAATACGTTGGACAATCTCAATAGCACGGCTTACCTGTCCATTGGTAGACAAGGCCTCATTCATAAGATATTCCTTTCATGGAGTCCAAAGCTTCAGCTTTGGACGATAATTCTTTGGACGATAAACGGAATCCAACGCGTCATGAAATCCAAAGCTTCCGCTTTGGACGATAAACGGAATCCAACGCGTCATGGAGTCCAAAGCTTCAGGTAACTCCCAAATAATAATATACCAGCACTTACTTTATCCTTCAGCTACTGATATTCAACCCCTTCAGGGTTGAGGCCTTTTTGATATTGCTTCCCCCAGGTTCCACCTGGGGCTATTCATATTCAACCCCTTCGGGGTTGGCAGATTTATAATTATTGGTATATTAATTTTTTGGAGTTACCTCAGCTTTGGACGATAAATTTATAACGTTTTTCTTATTTGGGTCATAATTTGGAGGGATCGAGTAAAAGCCATTTCGGAAATCCTCCCTTGCCCTGGAACTTTCCCTCTTTTTGCTAAGGGAGATTGGTGAGGATTTAAAGCTTCTTCTATTTCGTCCGCTGGCAATTCACATACTTGTGCCAATCGCTGACTTAGTTCAGCATGAGATAAGTGTGTCCAGTCTGGGTGTACGGACTCTAAGCGTTTTAGCAAAGCTTGTCTGGCACCGTGTAATAAAGTATGAGCTTGTTCTTGTCGCCACAAAAAATGGCCGCTGGCTTCTATGTGTTCAAGTAAGCGGCGGCGAGCGCGTGGGGGTGTGGGTAGCAAGGAACCAAAGCGGCGACTGGCTGTCCATAACCAAAATAGTAGTAATATCGCAGCACTGATGATCACTGTCCACATCGTTGTCCATAGTAAAGTCCACAAGGGTGGTATTTTCTCAAATGGTGTGCCGGTTCCATCTCCTTCAACCTTAGCTTGTGTACGCATTATGCCATTGCCGTAGTAATAAAACAGAAAATGTATGCCGTGCTTGTCACTAATTTCCTTCACCGGATCATAGTAGCTCGGTTCAAGATAATAATCAGGATTAAAAGCAACTTGTAGGCGGTATTGTGCCCAAACAAATTGAGTCGGAGGAGCTTGGGCGATTTTATCCTTGTCCAAGCCATTTTGATGCCGGTACACGCGAAGCTTTTTGAGTAGCGGATCAAGGTTAGTCTTGGTCGTTTTTCCGACAACATCATGCAGCGTATCACTACTCATAATCAAATGTCCACCGTCATCAAGCCAGTGGAACAGTTGCTGAGTCTGATCATCACTGAAAAAGGTGCCATATTGTAGCAACACCAATGTGTCTTGGGAGCCCAAGTCGTCTTTAACGTTGGGCAAAGCGTGTACCGTTTTGGCGGTGGTGCCCATGCGCTCCAATAGGCGTTCTGCGGCTAACAAGGGATTGTCACGCGCTTCGCCTTGGAAACCGACTTCCACTGTTTCCGAGATATATTCATAATGACTATAAAGCCAATAACCTATATAAAATACTATCCCTACTGTTAGTAGGATTAGCACAGTAATAATATGTTCGCTTTTCATTTTTGTTTTTTAGTTTGGCAGTGCCCTTAAATCCGTCCAGACTTTAATTTGGAGTCCAAACTTTAGTTTGGCAGTGCCAAGTTACCCGTCAATAGAACATTGACAGAGTAGTAACGTGATCTCGACTTTAAATATCAAGGCCGGTTATAAAATTATTAGTTATATCAATTATTTAGTTATAATGACTTAATTATCAATCAGTTAAAACACACACATAAGCTGTACTGGTTCATTCCAGTTGATGGCCCACAAATAAGGGTTATTCACGTATTAACGCTAAGGGTATCTCATATAGTAAAAATGTCTTTTTAATCAATTAATTGCAATCAACTAATTTATTCACAGAATATTTATATAACTTATTGAAAAATAAAGCCGAACTCACGTTAGTAGTCATTAAAAGTCCAAACCTGAAGGTTTGGACTCCAAATGTTTGGAGTCCTGTTAAATGATCACTGAAATCTGATCACTGTTCACTGATAACGGTTCACTGAAAGTGTTGTTGCCATTGTTCGCACAAACGTTGCGCTTCAACGTCACTGGGTGGCCGCCCGGCGTAGGCGATTTTTTGCCAAGCGCGAGTGAGGCCTGAAAAATAAGCGGTCAATTCAACCGGTTGTTTATATTTAACCCGTCGAAGACATTCACTTTCAGTGGCACTTTCATCAATAGTTAATCCATCGCGTGTTATCAGTACCGAGAGTGCGCCACGATAGAGCAAACTAATGGCGGCCACTGCGTTTCCAGATTGCCATAATGCCCATGCTTGTTGAGATATCTCTTTCTGCAAAACAGCGCCTTTTATTCCCTTTTGCAATAAGCGTGGGGTTGCGGTGTAATCTTCTTGCTTAGCCGATTTTGGTGGGCGCCATTGTTCTAGCCAACGTGAACCATAGATGACAAGCAGTATGATTCCAACGCCTAGCAATATCCAGAGCAGTAGTTCAAGCAGTTGTGCGATAAACCCTGTGAAACCAAACGAGATTGATGTAGATTTATCAGAACGTGCAGGTGTTTCTTCAGCATACTCTTCGGCCGACTGTTCATTGGTATATCGCCAACGAGATTCTTCGCGGGTGGTTTTAAATTCTGGCTGCGAGAGAATTTCAGCGATATATTGTTTTGCCATTTTTGGATCAACCGATTCTTTCGATTCAACTAAGGTAGGTGCGATAGAAACGACGGTTATACTAAGAATGAAAAGTAAATATTTCGACATTTTTAGAGTGATATCTACAAGGATTGAATATAAGCAGGGATTTAAATGACTATAGTACAACGAATTCCCTTAAAATAACCTAGGGCGTTGCCCTGGGCTATATTAATACCGCCCTTTCAGGGCTTAAAACCCTTAAAATCCGGTTCAAAATCACCCAGGGCGTTGCCCTCAATGCCATTAAGTTAAACCCAAAAGCGGTACGATATGGCATTGGGGCGTTGCCCTGGGCTATATTAATACCGCCCTTTCAGGGCTTAAAACCCTTAAAATCCGGTTCAAAATAACCCAGGGCGTTGCCCTGGGCTATATTAACATCGCCCTTTCAGGGCTTTTTTAAAAAATCCGATGTCTTTGAGACATCGGATTTTTAGCCTGAGTGATACTGATCATTGAAAGAAAAATGCGTTGCAATGCGGCGAAAGGCTAAATCAATATCCCAGCCTTCAAGATGAGTGCGACGGTTGAGATACAGGGCAAATCCGCCAGCCACATACAAAGGTTCCACGACGCTTAGGGCTAACAGGGTAGAAATCATGCGAAGGATTTCGGCCCACAAGGCTTGTTCATGGATTAAGGCATAAAACAAGTCAAAGGTATAAGTGATTGGCATCATCAAATACACCAGCCCAAATAACGACAAAAGCAGTACCCATTCAAAATGCATACACACGATAGTTAGCCAAATAGCCGTGCTGCGAGTATTTTTTTGTAACATTTTCAGACGCTGATAAGCGACTCGGGCTTGTGAACCTTCCAATTGCCAAACCGGCAACTTAAATGAACGGGTAAAATCAAAACGCCGCAAGGTGAGCGCTGAAAACAAGTGCGTGTTAAACAATAAACGGGGCAAGACTTTTAAGGTTTGTCGAATGCTCGGTTGTTCGCCAAATAAGGCATGGCTTAAAAAATGTAAGAGAATGCGGTCGTATAAAGGTTTTAACCACCACCAAGTCATCAACAGGGCAAGCCATAATGAACCCTCAAAGAAAGAAAACAGTAGGTAAATAGTCACAAAGATGGGCAGTACTAAGACAAACCATACCTTATATAAAGGTTTCCACCACCGCCGCACCATGCTAAAACCTAAATCTAGGGATTCCCAAGGATTGCGCGGACGAACAATAGCTTCAATACGATCAAGTTGCACGGTTGCGTCCTACCAATATAAAGTAACTTATTATGCCTAACCACAACAGGCCACCCACCGTATATTTTATATAAGGATCAATGGCCGCGTTGGATGACCAAAAGGCTTCGATAAAGGCCGCTAACAGTAACATAGCGGTGAATCCATACACAAGGTAAATACTATGAGCGGCCGCGTTACGCAAGGCCTGTAAACGAGTCAACCGCCCCGGGGCAATCAACGCCAGCCCCAATTTGAGGCCGGCCGCTCCTGCCAGCATAATCGCCATCAATTCTAAGCCACTATGTCCGGCCACAAATGAGTAAAAAGGCACAGTATGGCCTATGTACGTCAGATGACCGGCGACGCTGCCTATAAATAACCCATTGAATATTATAAAAAATAGTGTACCTAGTCCAAACAAGATGCCACCGGCAAATGTTTGAAAGCCGATACCAATATTATTTCTGATATAAAAGCCAAACATCAAGAAATCACTCTCAGCATCGCGGTTATGGCCCCAACGTTCACTCGTTGGTTCATACATTTGTTCTATTTTCTGCACTTGTTCTTCATTTATAAGGCTGTAAATCAGATCGGGATTGATTTGTACACCGACAAACATGATCAGCAATGAACCAAAAAACAATAAACAGGATAGGCCCACTATGCGCGATTCTTCGCGCACCCGTTGGGGAAAATCTTGGGCTATAAAGTTAATGATTTTGGCAATCAGTCGGCTTTGTGTCTGATAGAGGTGCTGATGTCCGCGTAATGCGAGGCGGTTAAGTCGTTCTATTAAGTGTGGAGTATAACGACGATCTCGTGCTAATGCCAAGTGTTGGCAGACTTGTCGATAGAGTTGTGGAAATTGGGCCACATCTCGGCCTTCAACGGGCTTGCGTTTGTCGAGGCTATCTAGCCAACGTTCTAAGTCTTCCCATTGTGATTGATGGTAACTTTCAAAAGTTCGCTGTTTCATTTCAGTGATCAGTTATCAGTTATCAGTTTTTCAGTTATCAGTTTATCGCTGATCAGTTATTAGTTATCTGTTATCCGTTTTTCAGTTTTTCAGTTATTAGTTTATCACTGAGCAGTTATTAGTTATCTGTTATCCGTTTTTCAGTGATCCGTTTATCAGTTATCAGGAGTCGTTTGGCAGGAGTCCAATTGGCAGTCGTCCAAATTCATTGAAAACAGAGTACAGCGGAGTACAGCGAATTGAGAAATAAACGAATAAACCTAACCCTTTTCCAATGCGGTTGTGAAAAATTGGCGGATTTTTTGTCTATAAAATTCGGCCTTTCTTACGTTTGAACGGATTTAAGATGACTGCCAAACTCAAGTTTGGATTCCTGCCTTCCTTACGTTTGAACGACTGCCAAACTCCGGCACTCAATGATAACTGATAACGGCTCAGTGATAAAACATAAAACGGATCAGTGATAACTCCTGACACCTATTAAACCATTTGCCAATTGATAGAGACTTTTAATCGCCGCCTCTCCCGTTTTCCCGGTTAAGGGTTTGACGATATCTGCCAATTCTTCAGCCCGCCCTGGCGGCAATTGTTGCGCCCGTTCAGCAAATTTGATAATGGCTTCTTGTTCTTCTAAGGGTAAAGTCACGGGCATCGCCTGTGGTGCTTCGTCCGGTAGAGAAATCTTTTTCTTGATTAGCATTTCTTCTTCGTACACCACCACTGTGCCGGCCGCTAAATCGCCTATCCTTTTGAAATCTTTATTGATTAGCATGGATAATAGTCCAAAACCATACAAGAAAGGTAAGAAATCAACGGTAAGTAATAAATTGCGTATCATTGAGGTTGACCAATCGACGGGGGTGCCAAGTTCATGCAAGACTTTGATTTTCATGGCACGTTTACCGGGTGTCGCGCCTTGTTTATAGACTTCAAATAGCACCGGGTAAAACCATTCTATGATAAATATGTATACCAGCCAGAGGCCAATGCCCAATTTTCCGAACAGAAATAATAAATAAAAAAGGATAGTATAAATAAAAGCCCGAATGCAAAAATCCATAGCCCAAGCCAGTGCGCGTACCACGGGGCCGGCAACTCGCAGGGCTAATTCAATACCTTCTGGTGTTTCGACGGGGCGTGTTGTATCAAGCATCATGTTAATGAGCCTCATGGTGTTGGTGAAAACCTCCGAGGTTGATCTCGCTTAAGCTTCGATCCGAAGTTGGGCAAACCTCGGAAGTTTGCCGTGGGATTTTTATGAACAACATTTGATTTGGATTAAAATCAATCCCAAGTTTTGACAAAACTTGGGTGTTGGTGTCTGGGATAGTTTTTGGTACTTTAATTGTCAAATTCTGGAAATTCTGTTATTATTTTTTTAGAAACTCCGCGTAACCAAATATATTCGTTGTTAATCCGTTGGGGATATAGTCGGCCCAAAAATATTGATAACTATTGATATTGGCTGGACATTATCTCAAAAAAATTGACATTTTTTTATTTTTAAAGTATCTTTATAAACGCTTGAGGTGGTTAGCCTTCCACGTCAAAAAAATGGACTCTCAAGCATTCAAGTAACCCTAAGCTCTCATTAGGCGAGGGGATAAAGGGCTGATAC
>NBMI01000273.1 GCA_002085445.1 Candidatus Parabeggiatoa sp. nov. 2 | reverse complement strand
ATTTGCCCAAAAGTGTCCAAAATGCGATTGAGTCGCTCGCTGAGGGTTTTGAAAAAACCTTGTTTGTCGCTGAGATCAAGGCGTTGACTAAAATCACCTGAAGATGCGGCCTGAGCGGCTTTTTGAATTTCGCTCATTACCACAGTCAGTTTGTTGATTGTCGCATTGACATCATTTTTGAGTTGTTCTAGGGAGCCTACATAGTTTTTGGTGATGGTTTGGCTTAAATCGCCGCTGGCGAGGGCAGCAAAAACTTGCTGGAGTTCTTCAATCATTTGTTGGGTGTTGTCCAAGGTTTGATTGAGTCCTTCACTAAAGGTTTTAAAAAAGCCTGTTTTACGACGGCATTGACTTCGTGTTCGGTAGCCATTTCGGCCGTGCGATCACGAAGTTCGGTAACAAAGCCCAAACGTTCACCTTCGGCATTAATCACTGGCGTGATGCTGACTTCTAGCTTTAAATCGCTTAAAGTCACCAGAGTCTGGTGACTTGTCGTGGTGTCTGCTTGAAAACGGACACTATCGCTTGAAGCGATAGTATTTGTTACCATGCCAGTGGTAAAGAGTTCGCGCCCCGGTTCTGTTTTTTTGAAGAATGTCTCAATTGAAGTGCCTAGTAAGTTATTGGCTTGGAATTGAGGCATTTCTTTGCAGAAGGCTGCTTGTTTGAATAGCTGTTGTGCTGATTGGTTAGCGTAAATAATTGTTGAATTGGTATCGGCAATCAAGACGCTCGTGGTTACGTTGTCTAGTGCTTCGTTAATACGCAAGGCTTCATCAGCAATCCGTTTTTCTTCAGCGATGCGTTCTCGTAGTTGTGTTTGCATGCGCTCAAAGGTTTGCAACAGTCGTCCGATTTCGTCTTGCCTACGCCAACGAATTTCGTTATTCAAGTTACCAGCCGCAATGGCTTCGGAAATGTATACTAACTTATTCAGAGGCATAGAAATGGTTTTGGCAAAAAAGAAGATGACAAATACCGTAATGAGAAGAGCAACCGCAATCCCAATAAAAACAATCATGTAGGTTATCTTTCTTAAGTGGGCTGTTAGTTCTTCTTCAGGGATGTTTACCGTCACTATCCAATGGGTATCGGTATTGCCAATTTTTATCAGTGCGCCATAAGTCATCACCGTGGTTCCTAGCGTTTTGGAGTTTCTTTTTATAAAAAAGTTTTCTGTTGTTTTTGAAACATGTTCAATCAATGCCTGACTCTCAGTGGTTTCTTTGACCGTTTTGCCGGTATAAGAGGCATTTTTACTGAAGATAACCGTTCCATGAGCAGAATAGACGGTTGCATAAGCGTTTTTGAACTCGGAGATTTTTAGTTCGCCTATCCGTTGCTGTAAATCCTCAAGGGCAAACCCGATGCCCACCACGCCTATCAATTGTTTTTGTTTCCCAAAGAAGGGAACGACAACCGAGGAGGTCAAAACTTGTTTATTTTGGATAATATGAGTATGGGGTTCAATAACCGTTTTTCGCAAATGGGTATGGGATTCAATAACCGTTTTTCGCTTTTTGTGTAACTGATGATCATCATGTTCATCGTCGGTTGTATCCACAAGCGGTTCTACAACGCCTTTACCCTTTTTATCCCGAGTCCAGTAAGGAATAAAACGGCCGGCGTCATCATGTCCGGGGGCTTTGATGAATTTGCCATCGTTGCCATCAAAAGCATTTGGCTCAAAAGCCAGATAAATGCCTAAAAATTTAGGACGATTCTCAATAAAACGTTTGAGAATGTTATTGGCTTGGCTTCGATCCAGTTTTAAATCCCCGGCCGCTTTTGTTTCAAAAACCATAGCAAGTGCTTTTGCCTCATCTAGGGCAACTTCAAGTTCTGCTCTGACAATATTGGCATAATGATAGGCCGTTTCTTTGGCGATGAGTTGGGCATCATGTTCGGCCATTTTTTGCAAGTGTAAGCCGATGATTGTGGAAATAACGGCAATCGCAATGGATATCAATAACGTGATTGATAAGGTGAGCTTGGTTCCAATCTTCATATTTTTAAATCGAGATAGCAGGTTCTATGAAAGGGAAAAGCGGAATGGCGAATAACCAATTATATTATACTTTGTACGGCTAAAAACTGAAACTGATCTCGCGTAGCGAAGAGAAATCTTGGACGGAAATCTTGCCAAGATAAATCTTGGACTCCACTGCCAAGATAAATCTTGGACTCCAACGGCAATTACCCTCTATCTGTTTTGAAAAAGGCGATATGGCTTTTGAGATTTTTGGCTTGTTCTTTCATGGATTCACTGGCAATGGCGGCTTGTTCAACCAAGATTGCATTTTGTTGTGTCATTTGATCCATTTGCATTAGAGCGTTATTGACTTGTTGAATACCTGCTGCTTGTTCTTGACTGGCGGCGGCTATTTCAATGATAATATGACTCACTTTTCTCACGGCTGTTACAATGTCTTCTAAAGTTTGGCCTGATTGATTGACTAAGCGTGTTCCTTCTTTAACTTTGCTGAGGCTATCTTGTACTAATTGTCTGATTTGTTTCGCTTCGGCGGCACTGCGTTGAGCCAGACGACGTACTTCGGCCGCGACAACGCCAAAACCTCGTCCAAGTTCACCGGCACGGGCGGCTTCTACCGCCGCGTTTAAGGCTAGGAGGTTGGTTTGGAAAGCAATTTCATCAATGACTCCAATAATATCGGCGACGAGTTTACTACTTTGGTCAATTTTAGTCATCGCCGCTACTGCGGTTCCAACAATTTCTCCTCCTTGTTGTGCCAGTTCGCGGGCATGGGTAGCCAATTGGGCGGCCTCTCGTGCATGATTAGCATTTTGCTGCACGGTGTGAGTTTGGTCTTCCATATTCTCTACCGTTTGTTGCAAAGAGGCCGCTTGTTGTTCCGTGCGTTGGCTTAAACTGATATTGCCTTGAGAAATTTCTTTGGCCGCATTATTCACCGCCTCGGCAATTTCTTTAATCACGCTCAGAACTTTGGTGAGTTTATTGACGGTGGTATTAACATCTGTTTTGAGTTGTTCCTGCGAACCGGTGTAGTTTTCAGTCATGGTTTGGGTTAAATCACCACTTGCCAAGGCTGCAAATACTCGCATAAGTTCTTCACTCATTTGCCCAAAAGAGTCCAAGGTTTGATTAATAATTTCGCTAAAGGTTTTGAAAAAACCTGTTTTATTAGTAATATTAAGACGTTGATTAAAATATCCTTGGGAGGCGGCATACATAACTGCATTGACTTCTTGCTCGGTAGCCATTTCCTCAGTGCGATCACGAAATTCAGTCACCCAACCTAAACGCTCACCGGTATCATTTATCACTGGATTGATGATCACGTCTATATAAAGGTTAGCTCTGGTTATGTGAGTGCGGTGCGTGGTTGTAAGTTCCTCTAATAGTTCACGCCGATGAGTATCAAAGACATCAATGGGAGACCCTAATAAACGATTGGCCTCGAAATCTCTGTGTGTGTCTCCCACCTCAATGGGAGAAGCTAATAAACGATTGGCCTCGAAATCTCTGTGTTCCTCTGTGTCTCTCTGTGAACTCTGTGTTGAAATGGGTAACGCTTGGCTTAGAACAGCCTCGTTTTTTTGGAATAACTGCTCGGCAGCCTCATTCATATAAATAATGTTGTAATTATCATCGGCAATTAACACACTGGTTGTGACGTTATCCAAGGCTTGATTGATACGCAAGGCTTCTAAATGACTCTTTTGCAGCGAGTCATAAAGTTGATGTAGATTGTCACGCATATCATTAATAGCTACTGCAATTTGCCCAATTTCATCTTTACCGAAATCGGGCAGGCGACGAGTGGAATCATAATCACCTGAACGCAGTTCATCGGCGGCCTTCAACATCATTTTAATGGGCGCGACGATGTGTTTTTTGCCGAGGAGTAGTGAGAAGAAGGCAACCACAAAAGTTAGGAAAAGCGCGACGAATAGGAACATTTTTAGATGGATTACCTTTCTGTCCGAAGCTTGCTCCAGCAATGTCACTGCCTTGACTGATTCTGCGAAGATAGGCGGCCAAGATTCGTCTAGGAGGTTGATGGCATCGTAGAATGCGTCTGAGATAGTGTCCACTTTTGGTTCAAGGATGACAGCCAGTGCCTTTTGCGCTGGCTCCCACAAGCTTTGCACTTGAGCCAATTGCGTTTTGGCAGCACCTTCGCTGCTTGGCAATTCGATGTTGGTGCTGCTGCTATCTTTGGTGATACCGCCGTCTTTGAGGGCGTTTAGGCTTTGTGAGAAACGCGTCGCGACTCCTATAACTTTCTGTCGTTGCTCCTTGGTGGACGATTCGCTTTCCAATAAGGCTATCAGAGTCCGCGTTTCATTCTCGATTCGTACGATTAGCATTTGTTGCCTTGCGGCGATGCTTATTATCGCAGCATCAGTCCTCTTGCCATTGATCATGTACAGAGAGGCGATGACGGTTGACACCATAAACAATATAAAGAAACCAATGATGACGGTAAACTTGGTTTGAATATTCATGTTTTTTCAGTTATCAGTTATCAGTTATCAGTTATCAGTTTTTCAACGTGAGTTCGACTTTTCAATAAGTTATATAATTTTATATTAATCAATTGGTTGAAAATAATTAATTGATTAACAACATTTTTTTTTACCGATTAAACCCTTAGCATTAATACGTTAATAACCTGAAAATTGTGGGCCATAGAGTGAAATGAGTCAGTAAAGCTTTTCGGTGATCAGTTATTCAATGATCAGTTATCGGTTTCAGTGCTCAGAGTACTTTTATCACTGATAACTGATAACTGATAACTGATCACTGAAAAAGGAAAATTGTGGGCCATAGAGTGAAATGAGTCAGTAAAGCTTTTCGGTGATCAGTTATTTAGTGATCAGTTTCCTCAATGATCAGTTATCGGTTTCAGTGCTCAGAGTACTTTTCTCACTGATAACTGATAACTGAAAACTGATCACTGAGAACTGATCACTGAACACTGATAAAGCGTTGTTTGACCACTTTTTGGCCTTCGGGCGAGAGTGCCCATTCCAAAAAGGCTTTGACTTCGCCCTGCGGTTCGCCTTTGGTGGCGATGTGTAAGTTTCGGGTGATGGGGTAATTGGGGTTGTTCACAGTGGCCTTTTGATCATCCACGCTAAGGGCCTTTATTCTCTTTTTGCCAATGAGAAAGGCAAAGCTGAGTTGCCCAATAGTCCTCTTGTCTCGTGAGACTACCCTTACCATTTTAGCGTCCGGGGTAACGATTTTAACGCCTTTGTAGTTTTCGCCACCGAGTATTGCCTTGGCGAAAATCTGCCGCGTGGCAGAAGAACTTTTTACCACTAGCGGCTTGATAGGCAAGTTTTCACCGCCAACTTCTGACCAGTTTTTGATTTTGCCAGTGAATATTCCCTTTAATTGTTCAGAACTTAACCCGGTGACGGGGTTATTGGCATTGACGATGGCAGCGAGCGCATCTTTTCCAATCAGCGTGGCTACCACGCCTCTGTCCAGAAATTTCTGGTTGACATCTCGTGCCACACCGCCCATGTCGCATTTGCCACGGACGGCACATTGTTCACCGCCTAAACTTTCTGGCACCGTGTTTATTTTAAAGGTGGAGGCGGTATAGACTTTCGAGGCATCGGTGATAAATTTGCCGACGGTGGAAGAGCCTTCGTAGTTGATTGTTCCAGCAATGACGCTGGCGGAAACGACATATAAGGAGGTAACTCCGATTAACCTGTTTGATAATTTCATATTGATTTCTCTGGAGTCTAATGATTAATTATTAGCCCTGAAGGGGCGTATTATTAAAGCCAGGGGCAACGCCCCTGGAGGGCGTATTATTAAAGCCAGGGGCAACGCCCCTGGAATTAATGATTAATGATTAATGATTAATGATTAATTATTAGCCCCAAAGGGGCGTATTATTAAAGCCAGGGGCAACGCCCCTGGAATTAATGATTAATAATTAATGATTAATGATTAATGATTAATGATTAATTATTAGCCCTGAAGGGGCGTATTATTAAAGCCAGGGGCAACGCCCCTTCCGGCAACGCCCCTGGAGATTTTTATGAACATCTATATTAGCCCCTTCGGTAAGTATTATTAAAGCCAGGGGCAACGCCCCTTCCGGCAACGCCCCTGGAGCTGTTTTTAAACAAGGACTTGAGTTAGGCATTTTACGACTTTTTGCCAGTCCACTTGTTCAGTCAGATGACACCAAGATATCCGCAACGCGCCTTGTATTTCTTCGTCGTCCAGTTCCATTGCTTTAAGGACATGACTTGGTGTATAGTTAGATGAGGTACAAGCGGATCCATTGGAAATGGCTATCATTCCTTTTAGGGCCAGCATGGCGGCTTCAGAGTCAAGTCCAGCAATCGAAAAATTAATAACATGCGGTAAACAACGCTCTAAATCACCATGAATCACTGGCTTTAAGGGCGCTAACGCGTTTAAAACTTGCTCACGAAAAGCGCGACAAATATTAGCACGTTCTTGAGAATGCTTTAAGGCAAGTTCAGTCGCTACACCAAATCCAACAATTAAATGTACTGGCAAAGTGCCGGGCCTTAAGCCGCGTTCTTGTCCGCCACCGTACATGAGTGGTGTCAGCGGCGTTTTTTGATAACCACGCCGCCGCACAATCAATGCGCCAACGCCTTTAGGCCCATAAATCTTGTGGGCACTGGCACTGATCATATCAATACGTGGATGGCGTAGTGTCGGAATATCTTTGCCAAATCCTTGGGCCGCATCGATATGAAAATAGGCCGGCTGTTCGGCGAGTATGTCGGCAATTTGTGTAATGGGTTGAATCGTTCCCGTTTCATTGTTGACGTGCATCACTGAGACGAGCAAAGTGTCTTCGCGGATGGCTTTTTTTATGGCCTCTGGCTCAACCCAACCCGCCTTGGTGGGTGCAACGAGCGTTACTTCAAAGCCGCTTTTTTCAAGTGCCGCTAATGGTTCAAGCACGGCTTTATGTTCAATTTTGGTGCTGACAATATGCTTTTTGGCATTTTGTTCGCCATATTTTTTGAGGCCTAAAATGGCTAAGTTGTTGCTTTCGGTAGCGCCGCTGGTAAAAATGACTTCTTCGCGCCGAGCGGCCACCATTTCGGCTATTTTGTCACGGGCATTTTGAACGGCTTGTTTTGCCCTGGCGCCAAATTCGTGGGTACGACTGCCGGCGTTACCGAATTCTTCTGTTATGTATTTTAATACGATGTCACGCACCGCAGGTTCTATTGGTGTTGTGGCGTTGCAATCGAGATAGGTTGTCATTTTTGTTATCCTCATCCAATAAAGCATCTACAAGGATTCGTTATAATAACGGATTAAAGCAACTACAAGGATTCGTTATAATAACGGATAAAGCATCTACAAGGATTCGTTATAATAACGGATAAAGCATCTACAAGGATTCGTTATTATAACGGATTAAAGCAACTACAAGAATTCGTTATAATAACGGATAAAGCATCTACAAGGATTCGTTATTATAACGGATTAAAGCAACTACAAGGATTCGTTATAATAACGGATAAAGCATCTACAAGGATTCGTTATAATAACGGATAAAGCATCTACAAGGATTCGTTATAATAACGGATAAAGCATCTACAAGGATTCGTTATAATAACGGATTAAAGCATCTACAAGGATTCGTTATAATAACGGATTAAAGCAACTACAAGGATTCGTTATTATAACGGATTAAAGCAACTACAGGCAGATTCCTTATAAAAAAGGATGAAAAGCGAAAAACAATCCCTGCTTATATACAATCCTTGTATGTATAGTCGATAATTGAGAATTGAGAAATGAAAATGGAGCTACAACGTAAAACCGCCTTTATCAAAGGCTTTAAAAAAACCGTTCAAGCACTGATTAAGCAAACGCAAGAACTCTATTTAAGCGACGAAATTCCTTGGGTGGTGGGCTATAGCGGCGGTAAAGATTCAACGGCCGCTTTACAACTGGTTTGGTGCGCCATCTCTGAACTGCCCCCAGAGAAACGCACTAAATCCATCTATGTGATTAGCACGGATACTTTGGTTGAAAACCCGATAGTGGCTTTGTGGGTGGAGCATTCTTTGGAGGCGATGGAAAAAGCCGCAGCCGAGCAAAATATGCCACTCTCGTCACATCGGTTGATACCACAAGTGCAGGATCGATTTTGGGTTAATCTCATTGGGCGCGGTTATCCAGCACCACGCCCTAAATTTCGCTGGTGTACTAATCGCCTTAAAATCAATCCCTCTAATCATTTTATCAACAATGTCATTCGAGAAACCGGACAAGTTATTTTGGTACTGGGCACTCGCAAAGCGGAAAGTTCCGTTCGCGCCGCTAACATGAAAAAACATGAAAAAACAAGTACCAGAGAAAAACTTGCCACCAATGCCAGTTTGCCCAATAGTTGGATTTATACGCCTCTCGCAGACTGGACAAACGATGATGTTTGGATGTATATTACCCAAACTAAAAATCCTTGGGGTTATGACAATAAATCTCTTCTCAGCATGTATCAAGGGGCGACAGCCGATGGTGAATGTCCATTGGTGGTTGATACCAGTACGCCGAGTTGTGGTGATAGTCGCTTTGGCTGCTACGTCTGTACAATGGTTGAACAAGATAAATCTATGCAGGCGATGATTCAGAATGACGAGGAAAAAGAATGGATGTTACCGCTGATGGAACTTCGCAATCAAGGCCTCGATATCAAGGAAGATCGCAAGCATCGTGATTTTCGCCGGATGAGTGGTGCTTTAAAGCTGTTTAGTGGCCGATTGGTGCATGGGCCTTATAAACAAGTTTATCGTGAAAAACTCCTAGAGTATCTGTTGCAAGCACAAGAGTCGGTACAACAAAACGGCCCCCCGGAAGTCAAAAATCTTGAATTGATTGCTTCTCAAGATTTAGAAGAAATTCGCAGAATTTGGGTGATGGAAAAACATGAAATAGAGGACAACTTACCCAAAATTTATGAGCGTGTGATGGGACAACCCTTTCCGGGTAAACGCTTAGAGGACAACCAAGTTTTTCAACCTGAAGACATTGCGCTTTTGAAAGAAATTTGCCAACAGGAGGGCGATGAAGAAGAAGTCCATTTTCGACTGATTCGTGAACTTTTACACATTGAACAACAACATCGCACAATGGCTCGCCGCGCTGGGCTTTATGATGCTGTTGACAGTGCCCTTGAACGCAACGCGTTTACTAATGCCCAAGAAGCCGAAGAATTTGCCTTAAGACGTGATTATGCCCGAGCCAAAGCACGAGGTGAAGATGACACTACCAATTTGCCACTTTTTGCTTAAATCCCATTAGCATTAGCTTGGAGCCATGGAGTCCAAAGCTTCAGCTTTGGACAGGCATCCAAACTTAAACACTTAAACGAATAGATGATTGGGTTGCTTTAGTCGTTGAACTATATATTGGCGTTCCAGAACGAAGTTTCGTTGTACTCAGTCAATTCGTTTATCCGCGTAATTCGTTGTACTCAGTCAATTCAATTCGTTTATCCGCGTAATTCGTTGTACTAATTCGTTTATCCGCGTAATTCGTTGTACTGTACTGTACTCAGTCAATTCGTTCGTTTATCCGCGTAATTCGTTGTACTGTACTTACTCAGTCAATTCGTTCGTTTATCCGCGTAATTCGTTGTACTCGTTGTACTGTACTCAGTCAATTCGTTTATCCGCGTAATTCGTTGTACTCGTTGTACTGTACTCAGTCAATTCGTTCGTTTATCCGCGTAATTCGTTGTACTGTACTCAGTCAATTCGTTCGTTTATCCGCGTAATTCGTTGTACTGTACTTACTCAGTCAATTCGTTTATCCGCGTAATTCGTTGTACTCATAGATATTCCAAAGCTAAAGCTTTGGACTCGATGTTAGGCACTATTCATATGACGAATCAATGGATTGGCTTCCAAAATCTTTTCATAGACAAAATAGGAAAACACTAATCCAGCAGCAAATCCTCCGAGATGGGCTGCCCAACTCACCCCTTGGGCACCGAGAATCATGAATAACACATTGGTAGCAATCCAAATCCCAAAATACAAAATGGGGGAGAATTTGTATTGAAAAATGATTAACATAAACGTCAATTTCGCTTTGCGAAATATATAAACATAAGCGGCCATTACACCCGAAATGGCACCACTCGCCCCGACTAAGGGAATATTGGCTGAGCCTCCAATGGTGAGTTCATATAGCACATGTGTCACGCCGGCGACTAAACCGCAGAACAAGTAAAAGAGAGGGAACATAATGCGTCCCATCGCGTCTTCAACATTATCTCCCAAGATGTACAGGAAATACATATTCCCAATTAAGTGCAGCCAGCCACCATGTAAAAATTGATGAGTCAACAAAGTCACGAACCAGTTCAATGAGCCAATCTCTTGAGGAATCAGTCCCCATAAGTGCCAAATGTTTCCGGGGCTATGGGTAGTCACGACCGGTAATATCAGTAGCGCATTTAAGACGAGCAAGATAACCGTTATGATGGGAAATCTCCGCGCCTTGATGTTAAATTCAACCGGCAAATTGAGAAAGAATTGAAACAACCAATGTCCTACAGTGGTTTCTTGTTGAATTCTTTCAGCCGCCTCTGGGATTTCATAAAATATTTTCGCGTGATCCAATTCGCCCTTATCCAGCCAAACGCCATGGCAAGAATGGCAAACATCAATTTTCAAATCACTACCTTGTTCAAATTCATACGTTGCCAATGACACCTTGCAACGAGGGCATTTTTTGGGGGTTCCACTGACTCGTTGCCCTAAGGTTTTAGCAATGGAACCTTCACGACGATAATTTGGATCATAGCGACGCAACACTATATCCAACTCATTTGGATCAAACCACACCCCGCCACAATGCACACAGGCATCTATTCTGACATTTTCGTGACGTAAGGGTTCTAAGGTGTGGTGACGACAATGTGGACAATCTAAAGAAGTCATATAAATCCTCTCTGTTTGAGAGTGAACGAATAAATTACAAGGATTAGTTATAAAAAGTTTGTAGTAGGCGCTTCAGCGCCTAAGTGTACTTAGACTTTATCATAAACATCAGATAGGGCTAACCGACAGTCAATCGAGGGTAATTCAATGGTTTCTTGCAAATCGCTGGTTTCTGAGAATATCCATTGGTTATTGGCTTGTCGGATATAATGTTCAATGTGACATTCGTCTTGGGCAATTAATATATATTCGATTAACGAGTCTAAGGTACGGTAGTGTTTAAATTTAGTGCCTCGATCATAATTGGCTATGCTGTCGGAGAGGACTTCAATAATTACCGTGGGATTGAGCAAAGTGTGTTCGTCATCAAAACGGAGTTTGTCACAGAGTGCAACGACATCAGGATAAGTATATAACCCTGTGGGACTCACCTTGACGCGCATATCGCCAGCATACACCCGGCGGCAAGGACGCTTTTTGAATTGTGCGTACATTTCACCCACAATATTGATAACAATCTGGTTATGCGCTGGGCTTGCGCCTGACATTGCAAATATTTCGCCATCAAAGTATTCGCTTTTGTATTCGGCTTCGCGTTCCCGGACTAAATATTCCTCTGGTGTGATATAGGCAGTCTGAGGTTGGGCTGACATCATATTTTCTCCGTTTTCAAATGTTGACAATGCGGATTAAGGGTTGAATTAATTATTATGAAATCAAGGATTTTAACGCTAAAGGCGCCAGTGACGCACGCACGCGCAAGTTTATTTGGTTGTCTCTTGCGTCTTTTGCGTCTTTTGCGTTTATTTTGTGGGCCATGATTTGATTTGAAACCATTCAAAACATTTTATGGCCCCCAAATAAGGTCGTCTAAATAACCCATTTTTTCACAAAGTGCCACAGAGTGTCACAGTAAGAATTAACGCACGCAAAGGCATTTGGATGTCTCTTGCGTGCGTCTTTTGCGTTTATTTTATAGCCCATTCAATCGAGATGCTCTCGTTGTCATAAAACACCTACAAAAAGTATGGCTAATGAGGCGCAATTGGGGGCAATTGATAACTGAATTTGAAACCA
>NBMI01000272.1 GCA_002085445.1 Candidatus Parabeggiatoa sp. nov. 2 | reverse complement strand
AAAATGAATCACAGATTAGAACTCCCAGAAGAACGCTTAGAAGCTGAGGTTAAATCCATTTGCAAACGCTATAAAATAGCGCCGGAGACGGTACGTGATATTTTAGAGCAAAATTTCTCCAAACAGCCTCAATTAGTCCAAAAAATTTTAGAACGTCATAACCATGAGGATGTCACACGTTTTAAAGAGTACAAGCAAGTTATTAAGGAGACTAAAAAACAAGTTTACTATTCTCTGCGGCAATACCATCAAGACCAAAATCAAGAAAAACAACTTTCAACGCAATTAAAAGAACTCCTGAAAACTCAAGCGTCCTCTGAACAAATTAATCAAGCGGTGACAGAATTATTATTAACTCATGTTTCTACACAGGAGCGCGTTGAATATTATCAAGCGTTTTATGAACAGTTGTTTAGTCTAATTGAACCACCGACGGCAGTCATTGATATCGGCTGTGGCTTGCACCCGTTGTCTTATCCATTCAATAACACAAAAAAACCTATTAGTTATGTCGCCATTGATAAAGATAATACTGCCATAGAATATTTAAAAACTTTCTCATCCCACAAACAGCCAGAATGGCTTATGCCGATTTGTGCTGATATTGCTCAACTGGAATGGTTGAGTTATTTGAACGCTGAAGCTAAAGCGTGGGATTTAGCATTTATGCTTAAATTAATCCCGGTGGTGCATAGGCAAAATAAAGCACTGCTTGCTAAGCTGGCTGAAGTGCCGGCTCGACAGATTTTAGTGACGGCTAGTACAGAAGCTATGACGCGCAAAGAAAATATTATGCGGCGAGAAGACAAAGTGTTACGGGAATTTATAAGAGTTGCTAATAAAAAAATTAGGGGTCATTTTAGAATAGCCAATGAATTTGGGTACTTACTTGAAAATTAAGCGCTCGTTATGAAAAATACTTAAACAAAATCCGTTGTACTATCAGTATATTTACCCTGAAGGGGTAAAATGTGAATAGCCACAGGTGAAACCTGTGGTAATTGATAAGCCCCAACCCCGAAGGGGTTGAATTATACTGATAGTACAACGGATACGCGAAATAAACGGATTTTTTAAGTTTAATATTTGAGTTTAAAATCATAAAGCTTGCTAATTCAATAGTTATCCCATTTTCACATTTTTCAAGTACGTTCCGTATAACAATGAAAAATGAACAATAGATATTCAGATAATTAATTTAGTCCCTTTAGGGGACGAAAGCTTTCAGACAAACGCAGTAACGAGCGGAGCGAGATAACTGCTTTAGCTGTTGGCTGCCAAAAAAATCCGTTTATTTCGCGTATCCGTTGTACTAAGTACAGAAGCACATATTATCAGGTATTTTGCCGGAATCAAAAGGGGCTTTGCACGTGGGATTGTAAGGGCAACCACAAGGGATTGCCCCTACGAACCGTCGTGTCATGTAGGGGCAATCCTTTATGGTTGCCCCTTCTTTATGGTTGCCCCTTCTTTATGGTTGCCCCTTCGATATTGGCGTATCGATAAATACCAGAAAATTTATGCTTCAGTACTTATCAGTATATTTACCCCGAAGGGGTAAAATGTGAATAGCTTTAGTGGAACCTGAAAAAATCCGTTTAATCCCCAAATCCGTTGTACTTTCAGTATCAAAGACGTGCCAACCCCGAAGGAGTTGAATTATTCATTTTTCAGGTTTCACTAAATCGCACGAATTTTGGTTGCTTGTGCTTCTAGTTGTTGCAAGGTGGCGCTCATTTCGGCAACTCGTTGCCGTTCTTTTTCCACAATTTGTTGTGGGGCACGTTCGGTGAATTTCGGATTATCTAGTTTGGCGGTACATTTGGCGAGTTCTTTTTGCAGCTTGTCCATTTCTTTATTAAGCCGCGTCAGTTCAGCCTCTTTGTCGATTAATCCTGCCAGTGGTATTAATATTCGCATGTCTCCTACTAAGGCGATAGCCGATTCAGGTGGATTCGCGTTAGCGTTTAGCCATGTCACAGTGTCCAAGCGAGCAAGGCTTGTGATGAGGCTGTTATGTTGCTGCCATTTTTCTTTATCGTCGGCTGTGCCATTTTGTAGTAAGATTGGTAACGCTTTACTGGGGGCAATGTCCATTTCGGCCCGAATCCGTCGCACACCTAAAACACATTGTTTTACCCAGTTAATTTCTTGGAGGGCTTGAGTGTCGATTTTATCTGCTTGTGGTTGCGGATAGGGCTGATGCATAATCGTGTCACCGCTTTTTTGACGGGGCGATTTCGCTAACGGTGCGACTCGTTGCCACAATTCTTCTGTAATAAAGGGCATGATGGGATGTAATAGTCGTAATAGCGTTTCCAGAACACGCACCAAGGTGCGTTGTGTGCCACGCTGGGCTGCTTCGCTGGCATTGTCAGATTGCAGCACCGGCTTGGAAAGTTCTAAATACCAGTCACAGTATTCATGCCATACAAATTCATATAAGGTGTTAGCCAGCAAATCAAAACGATAGGTTTGGAGGTGTTGATGGACTTGTTCTTCAATTTGTTGCAAAAGTGAAATAATCCACCTGTCGGCTAGGGATAATTCCACTTCATCAAAATCCTCGCCTGTCGGCGGAATTTGGTTCATTAACACATAGCGCGTGGCATTCCATAATTTATTGCAAAAGTTGCGATAACCTTCTATCCGCCCTAAATCAAAACGAATATCGCGCCCGGTTGAAGCTAACGCGGTAAAGGTAAAACGCAACGCATCAGTGCCAAAGGCTGAAATGCCTTGGGGAAACTGCTTACGGGTGGCTTTTTCAATCAATGCGGCCTTTTCAGGTTGCATTAGCCCTTTCGTCTGTTTAGCCACTAAGGGTTCTAATTCCACGCCGTTTATCAAATCAAGTGGATCTAGCACATTGCCCTTGGCTTTCGACATTTTTTGCCCTTCGGCATCCCGAATGAGGCCGTGAATATAGATTTCATGGAACGGCACTTCTCCCATAAATTTGAGGCCCATCATAATCATTCGGGCAATCCAAAAGAAAATGATGTCAAATCCGGTGATGAGGACACTGGTAGGGTAAAAGGTTTTGAGGCGCTCGGTTTTTTCCGGCCATCCTAAGGTGGAAAACGGCCATAAGGCCGAGGAAAACCAGGTATCTAGCACATCTGAGTCTTGTTCCAAGTTGAGTGTCTCAGGAATTTTGTACTTGTCGCGCACCTGCGCTTCAGAGTAGCCGACATAGATTTGTCCGTTGTCGTCATACCAAGCTGGAATGCGATGCCCCCACCATATTTGGCGACTGATACACCAGTCCTGAATATTATGCATCCAGTCAAAATAGGTTTTTTTCCAGTTATCGGGGATAAATTTAATCCGCCCGTCTTCAACCGCTTTAATTGCTTCCTCTGCCAACGGCCCCACTTTGACAAACCATTGATCAGTCAAAAACGGTTCAATTACCGCATGACTGCGATCACCTCGCGGTACCATTAATTTATGGGGTTTGACATCGACTAGCAGCCCGGCTTTTTCTAAATCGGCTACGATTTGTTTACGCGCAACAAAACGATCCAGGCCTTGGTAGGCCGTGGGCGCGTTTTCGTTGAGTTTGGCATCAACCGTGAATAGATTAATGATGGGCAAGTTATGGCGTTGCCCAACGGCATAGTCGTTGAAGTCATGGGCTGGCGTGATTTTCACGCAACCAGAGCCAAATTCGGGATCGACATATTCATCTGCAATCACCGGAAGAGTGCGCTCCGTTAGCGGCAATTTGACGGTTTTACCAATAAGCTGTTGATAACGCTCATCTTTTGGATGCACGGCCACGGCCGTGTCACCAAGCATGGTTTCGGGGCGCGTCGTCGCAACAATAACAGCGCCGTCACCTTCGGCAAATGGATAACGCAAATGCCACAGAAAGCCGTTTTCTTCTTGAGATTGCACTTCTAAGTCAGAGACGGCCGTGTGCAAAACGGGATCCCAGTTGACTAGGCGTTTGCCGCGATAAATCAGGCCTTCGTCATATAGGCGCACAAATACTTCGCGCACCGCATTTGAGAGGCCTTCGTCCATTGTAAACCGTTCATGCGCCCAATCCAGTGAGGCGCCCATGCGCCGTAGTTGTCGCGTGATATGTCCGCCGGAGTGGGCTTTCCATTCCCAGACTTTATTTACAAAGGCTTCACGGCCTAAATCATGCCGCGTTTTGCCCTCCTGCGCCAATTGCCGTTCGACGACCATTTGTGTTGCAATCCCGGCATGATCGGTACCGGCTTGCCACAACGTCGGCACACCCATCATCCGATGATAACGAGTCAACAGATCCATGAGCGTATCTTGGAAGGCGTGCCCCATGTGTAGTGTGCCGGTGACATTGGGCGGTGGAATCATAATGCAATAAGAAGTGCCCGTGCCTTTGGGCGCAAAATAGCCTTTGTCTTCCCAAGTTTTGTACCAATGTTGTTCGATGGCGTGGGGAGTATATGTTTTTTCCATATTGACTAATATTATGTGATGGGGAGTTGAAGAGCGTGGATTAACGAATTACACCTGCAGAGTACAACGAATTGCGCGGATTAACGAATTACACGCACCTGAGTACAACTAATTGCGCGGATAAACGAATTACACGCACCAGAGTACAACGAATTGCGCGGATAATCGAATTACACACACCTGAGTACAACGAATTGCGCGGATTAACGAATTACACGCACTAGAGTATAACTAATTGCGCGGATTAACGAATTTATTTAAGTACTGCTTAAAATGGCCGCTTTGGCTTGAGGTTTTTTCTTGAGTCATGTTTGTCATGGTGCAGCTAGAACCTACCAAGTCTTAAAGGCCGCTATTGTCGGTGAGTTGTGCCAGTCGCGTGTTGGTTAAGTCGGTTACTTTTGGATTGGGATTGGCCGATTTTAGGGCCTTCAGTGTCTGCGATGACTGTTGGGTGTTGGGAGAGTATTGGGCCTTCAGGAACTCTAGCGCCGCCTAACGGCCGGGTTGAGAGGTGGCCGTTTCGCCTAGTTGATATACACACTTAAGAGTTGACACAGAGGAACGACGGCGTTTTTTTATTAATTCAAATAGTTATTTAATTATTTTTGTTTCTCAAACAGTTAAATTTGTTCCGTTGCTGAGTTTTTCAAGTAGGCCATCCAGAAAAACGAGTTAATCAATTCGATAGACTGGCCCACAATTAGTACAACGGATACGCGAAATAAACGGATTAATCAATTCGACAAATTGGCCCACTTTTAAGATACCTAAGATATCCATCAATTAAAATTGGCCCACTTTTAAGATACCTAAGATATCCATCAATTAGTACTTAGGAGAAGCGTTCCGAAACGGCTAGTAAATTATAACAACGAAAACGGGCTTAACCAGATGTTAACCTCCTTCCGTTTGGGCTTAGAAGAAGGCCTTCCTAAAAAAACGAGTTAATCAATTCGAGAGACTGGCCCACAAGGAGAAGCGTTCCGAAACGGATTAATCAATTCTATAAATTGGCCCACTTTTAAGATACCTAAGATATCCATCAATTAGTACTTAGGAGAAGCGTTCCGAAACGGATAATAAATCATGACAACGAAAACGGGCTTAACCAGATGTCAGCGTCTTTCCGTTTGGGCTTAGAAGTGGGCCATCCTAAAAAACTTGTTAATCATTTCGACAGACTGGCCCACTTTTAAGAAACCTAAGAAATTCTACTCTAATTCAAAAACTTGTTGCGTGAGGCGATAAATCGCCTACTACAAACTATAACCTAAACGGTTTTAGGCGATAAATCGCTTGCTACAAACTGAACTATTAACGGTTTTAGGCGATAAATCGCCTACTACAAACTACAAACGGGGAGTCCTGATTAGCGATAGGCTCGCAAATAGTTCCATTCAAACAAGCGTTTAGCCCAATTGAATACTCTCAATTTAGGCATTAACATTGTCCGTTTCGGGTTACGATAGACCAACATTCCTTTGTTGAGCGTGTCAACAATACAGATCAATTCGGTTTTGAATCCATGCTCGGCTGGGTATCCTTTTTGGTAGGCGAACAAATTTTTGGCGGCCGTTTCGGCTTGTAAATCTGCCATGTGCGCTTGTTTTGGCATCCATTCTGGGCCGGGAAGACTTCCGCCGTCGCCAACCACGTAAATTCCTTTAAAGCCGGGAACGCGACATTGGGCATCGCCTTTGATAAATCCGCCTTCTGAGAGCGGTAGGCCGCTTTTTACCGCCCAAGCCTGCCCCGTCATGCCCGGCATAAACATGGTCAGATCGGTTTGTATATCGCCGCCTTCTGTATGCACCCTGTTTTCGCTAAAGCCTTTCATTTTGTGGCCTAAATGAGTGCGAATGTTGTATTTTTGCATCTCATTGAGCAGTGCTTTGACAGCACCGGCGCCTAAACGTTTGCCCGGTTCTGGGGCCGGACTGAAAAAGACTAATTCAAACTTGTCACGGCGTTTTTGCTTGCGTAACAAGGTGTCGATGCCGAATAGAAACTCAAAAATAGGCCCACCGCGCATAGCAATCGGTTCTTTGGGATTGCTGCCAAAGCCAAACGCCAGTGTGCCTCCGTCAAGGGCCGCTAGGCGATCACTGTAGGCTTTTACCGGGGCGTAGCCTTCACAGGGAACGCAAATCTGATCTATGCCCGGCAATTTTCTGATAAAGCGTCCACCTGAGGCTGTCGGTTTGCACTTGCTGTGCATTTGGAACCAAACCAATGACTGTGCCTTGGTGATGTTTGACATCGTGGCGTTTAAAGAAGTTGTCTAGTGGAATGGTTAAATCTTCTTCGGTGCGTTGCCCCGCCGGCACCCAAATGAGGCTTGAGTAATAAAACAGCACCGGGCGCGGTGAGATTAATGTGATTGGATCACGACAACCTTGTTTGCGTAGTGTTCTAACCGCTGTCAGGCCGCCAAAGCCGGAACCAATGATGACAATTTTTGGCATTTTCATTCCTCTTGTTTATTAGCCAAGGTTTAGTTTAGGATTTTATCTAATTACAAGGATTGTTTATTTAGTGTTAAAGGATTTTCTTTTCAAGGAAAATTTAGCAAACTTCGTTCTGAGCGAAGCGAGTTCATATGAGAGATACTGTCTTCATGATAGTTCTTTCATCTTAAAAATCAAGGTGGGAATGGGGATGGGGAATGATAATTTTGAGGTTAGTCGCTCTGTGGTGAGGCGATAAATCGCCTACTACAAACACTACAAACGGGTAGGCGACTTATAAATAATCTCTTCATTTTTCATTAGTCTATCCCAACGGCCCCAATTTCATTTTAATGATTTTGTGAGTATAGGGGTGTGACAAGATTTTAACGACTTCTTTGGTACTGGGTGTGAATTGAAAAACGCTCAAGGTGGCTAACAATAACAAAACCGTTGAGAGTTTGTGGCGGGCACTGGCAAGTTTTAAGGCGCTGCCAAAGGATTTTTTCAATCTCTTATTTGCTACATCGACGCTATAAATCTCATCTAACAGTAAATGCGCGAGATAGCCTGTCGTTACAAATGCGCCAGCAAACCAAGCCACAAATTCACGCATTCCAAAAATGTGATAAAGGGTTGCGGTGCTGATAAAACCAAACAAGAGCGCCGCTAGAATCGAATGAAAATTGCCGCGATGGTTGGTGAATTTGGCAAAGAGTTTAGGCAAGCCATAGTGGGCACCGAGAAAAATCGCTACCCATAATGGTGCTAATTCAAGCCAAGAAAATCGCTTGATAAGCGTTGCGACAATTAGGGAGGCCAAAAATACGCCTAAGCTGGGGAACAAAAGTCGGGTGGGAATAGATTTGGGGGCATCTACATCGGGTAGAATACCGCCCAAGGTGCCCAGTAGCGCGTACAAACACGCGGCTTTAATGGTTGCAAGCTCGGTGACGATAACGCCAATGGCTAGGACACCGCTAACGGAAGCGGCGACGGTGAGATGGGTGTTGAAATTAGCCACGATAGGTATACTAATGAATAATGAATAATGAAAAATGATTAAATTAATGATAAGTGTATATAGTTCCTAAATCTATAGAAGAATATTCTAAATATAGAATTTTATTCATAGACATGGAACTAACAGTGGGCGACTTGAATGAGTCGCAGAAGTTAGATAGGCCATCACACCTGCTAATGTTATTCCAGTTGGTAGCTCTGTGGTCTAGCATTAAGGGTAGCGGAAACGTGAAAGTGTGCTAGACGTAAAAAACCTATTTAACAACCACAAGGAGTACTCAACTCTCACTAACAGGAGGTCCTAAAGACATGATGTTAGTTTATGTCACTAATAAAAATGGTAATCCATTAATGCCTTGTAAACCCGCAAAGGCTAGGAAACTGTTGCGTGATGGCAAAGCTATCGTTATTAATCGTTGTCCATTTACAATCCAATTACAGTGGGATTGTGAAGAAAATGTCCAAGCAATTAAATTAGGAATTGATAAAGGCAGCCATCATACAGGTTTATGCGCCGTTGGTAACGGCAAAATTCTAATCTCTGGAGTGATTCATCATCGCACTGATATTAAAGACAAAATGAATACGAGACGTGCTAATCGCCAAAAAAGGCGTTCACGTCTATGGTATCGCGCATCGCGGTTTTTAAATCGGGCTTCTAGTCATCGCAGCGGACGATTGCTGCCTTCTATTAAAGCTAATGCCGATGAAGTTAAAAGGGTTGTGGGTAAAATTCCTTTACCAATTGGATCGATTGTAGTTGAAGATGTGCAAGTTGATATTGCTCGTCTCAACAATCCCGATTTGACTGGCATTGATTATCAACAATCTAACCGTTTAGATGAAAATATGCGGATAGCCACATTGATGCGGGATAAATATCAATTCGAGGCTAAAGTTTTTCTTCAAAAAACTTTAGCCTCGAAACTTGTTGCGGCAAAAAACAGATTCAACTCGAAGCACATCATATAGTGCCTAAAAATCAAGGCGGCAAGGATACGATTAAAAACTTGATAACGCTTTGTCAACAAAAAGTACATCAAGGTAAAATCACCCTTAATGCCGAAGGCGTAAGTGGTTTTAATGACCAAATCGCCCAGCGAACGATGCAAGGTAAAACTTATCTCTACCAAGCATTAAGTCAAATAGCTCCGCTGTTTAAGGTGTTGGGCTATCAAACGGACAGGAGCCGCAAATCATTGAGCTTGCCCAAAGAACATGATGTTGATGCACTGTGTATCGCTACTTTAAATAATCAAACCAATCAGTTGATAGACTACCACCGTGAGAATTTTTACACGATTAAGTTCAGAGCAAAACAAACCAGAAGACGTTACCATGATTTACCGCGCAAAGGTAAAGGACGTGTGCTATATCAAGTGAACATACAATCAGGCGGATTCCGTAAGGGTGATATTGTGCGTGTCAAAAATAAATGGATATCGCTCCTTAACTCCATTTATAGTAATGCTCGTTTAGCTTTTGCACGTATCAAAAGTGAACCTGGTAGTGCAAAACCAGAAGATTGCCAATTACTACTTCGATGCAGAACTGTTATTTGGAATTATTCTCTCTAATAACGATCGTTGTTTTTCTAGATTTATCTAGAAATTAAGTAAATGTATTCAATACTTAACTAATCAAAGCCGTTATTTGGTTTAACTAATCAAAGCCGTTATTTGGTTCTAAAACCCATGTATTTTGTATGGCTATTGGCACTGGTTTGTGGGCCATAAAGCCGTTTTTAAGAATCAAACTTTGCCGCGGACAATTTATTTAATTCATTGATTGTGGAAAATTTTGGCAAGTCATTGATGAGAATATTTATCGCATTGCTCGTTTTTTTTAAGTAGAAAAAATGTCCGCGACTCAAATTAATTTTATTAGCAATTCCGGCAGGTCATTTTCACGGGTTTGAAGTACGTTCCGTATAGAGCAATGATGGGGGAGAGGGAGTGGGGGAGAATTGATTTGGTAACATTAGAGAAAATTGAACTAAGCTAAGTCATTATTTTTTTAACACAGTTGAAAATTTCAAAACGGATAAAAAAATCCCCCTCCCCAGTTGATGGGAAGAAGGAAAATTGGCTGGGGAACCAGGATTTGAACCTGGATTGACGGAGTCAGAGTCCGCTGTCCTACCGTTGAACGATCCCCCAAATTCTGTAATTGCTAATTGCTATAGATATTCAGATAATTATTTAGTCCCCTTTAGGGGACTTTCGCTTTCAGACAACTGCTTTAGCTGTTGGCTGCCAAAGAAGTTTCAACGCTTCACACAATCTTACTTCAAAATAAAAATTGATACAAGCCATTATATTAATGAAAAATGAAAAATGAAGAATGAACAAACATTTCTTTGATCGGAGAAATTTTATAAAATCACTTTCAATCAATACGTTTTTATAAGCGTTTCACAATTCACAATTCACAATTTCAGGCAAAAGTTTCGCTTCGCTGTACTTTTGCCTGAAACACAATTCACAATTAGCCAATTAGCGTTTAGAGTATTGTGGCCGTTTACGGGCTTTACGTAAACCCACTTTTTTACGTTCAACCTCACGCGCATCACGGGTAACGTATCCGGCTTTGCGTAGCGGCTGGCGAAAACTTTCATCATACAAAATCAGCGCACGAGTCACCCCGTGTCGAATCGCGCCGGCTTGGCCGCTATTACCACCACCACGCACGCTGACATGAATATCAAAGGTGTCTTCTCTGTCTACCACCTTCAACGGTTGGCGCACAATCATACGGGCCGTTTTGCGCCCAAAATATTTATCAAGCGGATAACGATTAACAAAAATTTTACCTTGTCCAGGTCTAAGATAGACACGGGCTGCGGAACTCTTGCGCCGCCCAGTGGCGTAATATTGTTCTACCATAACTGTTTAGCCGTTTAAAGTTAATGTTTGTGGTTGTTGAGCCTCGTGCTTATGTTCGGGGCCCGCATAAACTTTCAATTTGCGAAACATGGCACGGCCTAGCGGCCCTTTGGGCAACATGCGTTTGACCGCGAATTGAATAATTCGCTCCGGGGCCTTTTTTATTAGTTTATCAAAACTGATCGATTTCAGGCCACCCGGATAACCACTATAGCGGTGATACATTTTATCGGTTCTTTTGCGACCGGTAACCCGCACTTTTTCTGCATTTATTACAATAATAAAATCGCCAGTATCCACATGCGGCGTATATTCTGGCTTATGTTTGCCCCGCAAACGTTTAGCGATTTCGCTGGCAAGCCGCCCCAAAACCTTATCGTTAGCATCAACGACAAACCAGTTATGCTTAACGGTTTCAGCTTTGGCGCTAAAGGTTTTTTGCATTAGTGATATGCTCCAAAAGAATTTGGTCATTTTAAAAAGGTGGAGCATAATACGAGTTAGTTGGGAGGCTGTCAAGCTTAATTCTAACCTTTAACAAAATGACTAGCATGAATCATCTATTAATGTCAAGTTGTGATAAGGGAATTGAGTAGTACATCTAATTACGCGGTTAAGCGAATTGAGTACATCTAATTAATTGAGTACAGCGAATTACGCGGATAAACGAATTGAGTACAACGAATTACGCGGATAAGCGAATTCAGTACAGCGAATTACGCGGATAAGCGAATTCAGTACAGCGAATTACGCGGATAAGCGAATTGAGTACAGCGAATTACGCGGTTAAGCGAATTGAGTACATCTAATTAATTGAGTACAGCGAATTACGCGGATAAACGAATTGAGTACATCTATACTTCGCACGGGTAAAAATTTAACTTTTAAAAAATCCGATGTCTTTGAGACATCGGATTTTTAGCTTGTAAGAAAAGTTCAAATTCTAGCCGTTCGCAGTCCATCAATTTTACCACCTTCGCGGATTTTAAAATCCGTTTATTCCCCTAAACGTCGTCACTTCCGCAAGCGAGATCATCCGTTGTACTTCAGTCAGTTTTTAAGGGATTGACAACTTCCAAAAACTCAAATTCATCAAAATCATCGACATTCACCGTGTAAAGTCCCGATATACCATTGTCCTTTAAGGTAGCTGCCAGCGCAACATCAAACATCTTCCGACGAGTTGCGACGCGACTTAATAAGGTTAAAAATGTTTGAATCTGTGTTTCGCGCTGATAGATTATCAAAATACCAGTATCTAAATAATCTTGAACCACACGTATCGCTCGCTTAAGAGAAAGCGGTTTTTCCAAACGTTGCCATGTAATGACATGGATAAATTCCATCAAAACTTGCGCTGGAATACAAACAGAAAGTTTGCCCTCATCATCTCGCTCATTCATCACCTTTTCTATAAAAGCTGCAGCTTTTTCGTGAAATTTTGACTCCGTATTATGAGCATAGACAAGCAAATTAGCATCAATTGCAAATAGCTTCATATTGATATCCTTTCGGCATAAAGTTCGTTACGATCCACATTAACTTCTTTGCCCAAACTAAATTTACGAATGGTAAATGGTTTTCGATTTGAGGGTTTGGGTGTCAAGGTTGTGTTAGCTTGATAGACTTGTTTAATAGGTTCATCTATTAATACAATGATTTCCACCCTTGCACCCATTGGCAATTCGGGAGAGAGCACTTCAATGCGTCCCCCTTTTCCGACAATGGCTTGTTGCCTAATTCCATTAATCATAATTCCTCCGATTGTTGAAGGTGTGTGTTCCCCATTTAAGGCTTTTGAACTGGCGCGTTGTTCGGCATAACTATAGACATTCAGAAAAATAAATTCACAAGATCGTGCTAAATATTTTCGGCTTAAGGTATATAAACGCCAAAATTTGCTCACTGTTCAGCCTCACCCTGGTCCCGTTCAGGTAAGGAATTTTGGGTAAGGGGGCAGGTAAACTGAAGTTATTTTTATGAAAATCTATAGCACGGCTCACGCCTATAGTACATAGAATACCCAAGGTTTGTTTAAAAGTCATCCCATTCTTCCAAAGGTTTTCTTTGAAGGATTGAGCCAACGGATACTATACTAATGAAAAATGAAAAATGAAAAATGAAAAATAGTATAACCTATTGAGTACAATGGATGATCTCGCTTCGCTCGTTACTGCGTTTAGGGGATTAAACGGATTGGTTGAAGGTTCACAATTCACCATTCACCATTCATCATTCATCATTCATCATTCATCATTAACAACTCACAATTGTTCAGTTTGCGACAACACCAAGTTAATCAAGTTAAAAGCGGTAGACGAAAACAAATACCGTCTATCAAAACGTTGTTGTCTAATAACGGTTAAATTCTCACAGCGAAATAGCAAAAACGGGAAACTTTCATAACCGCCATCCAGTGGCAGTTTACCAACCAGTTGATATAACAAGTATAAATAGTTACCAAGCGCATCACGAAAACTGTCTCCCGCCACCGTCTCCGTTTCATAAATCAGCGTTTCTGAATCGTGACGAAAATACTGCCTAAATATCTCCGGCTTAAAAAACACCGGTAACGGTATGGAAAGATACTGCCCACCGCTGGTATTTTGACTATAAATGTCTTGACTCCGGCTGGTATCCTCACTGGCTTGCTGCATCTTTTCGATTTCTTTCGCCATTTTAGTCAGTGCTGTTCTGAGATTGTTGGTATAGTTAGAATTCTTCGCGTGCCCCTGCATTCTTTCCACCAACCGTTCTGCTTTGGCAGCCATCAACATATCCCTAGAAATATCAACCCGTTCCTCGCTAGTCGCTATCGGCACCGTAAAAATATCACCGTCTACATAAAATTCCGGCTCAAAATCGTGCGTTAGCACATCATACAAGCTCTGTTGAGCGCGTTGGGCAAAGCTTTCATAATAGGTATTGATTTTTTTGAGCGTCTCATTAGCCACCCGCGTCTGAGTACGGACAAAAATAGTTCTGACATCTTGCCTGAGCTTAGCCAAGGAATTGTCATAATCTGCTTGCCCCGCTTTCGCATCATCATAGCTGCGGCGGATTTCTCGCTTCATTTCCGTCAATAATTGTGCTGTCGATGTTAACAAAGAAGCGCCGACAGAATCGATATGTTTGCCACCCACCGGAATAATTCGCAAATCACGTTTAGCCCCTATATCGCCATAACCGGCAATACGAGTTTTTAGTGCGGCTCGCACTAACAAAATCATATTCATTAATCCGCTGATACCCCGCTGATAACGCTCCGCTTGTTGCGCCGAGTCAGCGTAGCGAATGCTGTCGTGCAGATAAAAAGTTATCCAGCGCGTTTGTTTTTCTAACGCCCTCTCCTCATCCGTCTCACCGCCGCGCCCTCGATAAACCGTTTGAACAATTTCCATTAAATTGTTTTCAATCTGAAACTTGGGCACTTCAATCAGAATATGTCGCACGCGCGCAAAAGTAATCCCGCGACTTGCCGAAGATGTCATAAAAATCACTTTGACAGCATTTTTATGCTGATGGATTTTTTGGCGCGCTTCATCAGAGATGCTCGAATGAATTTGAAGATAATCTTGAAATTCTTCAAAAGCACTCAATTCGTTCCCCCCCTTTAAAAAAGGGCTAGGAGGGATTTGCTCCTTGAGCGCATTAATCAACTGGTTGAGCCGCTTAATATTCTGGATATAAACAATAATTTGTCCCTTTCTGGATTTATCGCCCAACAACTTAAAAATATCCTGCAATATCCAAGCTTGGCTCTGAATGATAGTCTCGCTTGAAGTGATAGTATCACCTTTATCATCAATGGCTACCATTTCAACGCCCACCTTATAACTCAAAACAAGCTCACTGGCAGGGAAAGTATTCGCGTTGATGAGGGTGGCATCTAATTTATAAAACCCCATTTTCACTTGAGCTTGCTGAATAGACAACGGTTTTGCCTCGATAGTTTTATCGACGACTTGCCGATACAAAATCTTCGCCGGGCTAGGTTCCTGTTTAGACAAATGCTGCCTAATCACATCTTTGCCAGCAATAGAAGCATCCGAGGCGATGATTTTCAGTTTAAAGTGTTTGTCGAGCTTGAGTCGTTTGGAGATTTTCACCAACTCATGCAGCAACTCTGTGCCGCCGCTGTCACCAATCACCTCATCCACCATAAAAATCATATGGCGAGCGGTGCGCTTGGCGCAAAGTACAAATCGCGGAGCAAACGGTATTTAAAACGCCTTGTGCAACGTAGTGGCTATACTCCATTTTGTTATCGCTGCTTGACTGGCTATGACTGAAGCGCGACTTATGAAACTGAATTTCCTCATCATCGGCAAGCAATCTCAAAACGCTTTGTCTACCCCCGATTGCCGACGGCATTTTCAATTCGCTCGGCAATACCACATTAGACGCATATTTAATCACCGGCTGCCCCTCGAAATTACTAATCAAGGCACTGTTGGAATAAATACACACCACACTATCACTCTTGACAACCCGCTTGCCATCATTGTTAATGTCACTCAACTTCTCAATAATATCGTAATTGACTTGAGTGCGAGGGCTAAAATAGAAAAACAAAACGCCTTCAGACAAAATGTCCGCGTTAAGAATATATTCAACAATCGCCGTTGTTTTACCAATGCCCGGATGCCCAGTCAGAAATACCAGTAAGTCATTGTTATACATCGCTTTCGTGGTAAGCATGGCATGAGCATTACGAAATGAGATTTGACAGAGATTATCCTTTAAAGGGACAGCATCTGTTTGGTTAAGCAATCCAACCTCAGCCAACAGCGCTGTTGGTACATCATCGGCGGTGCTATGAAAATCTTTCAGGGTTTCGGTATACGCAACTTGATTAACACCGTTATCAGAAATAGGCAATGTTTGTAATTGTTCCACAAACGCCGCCAAACTCTCTGCCTCATGTTCATCACGAAAAATGTTTGCTTCTCCGTTAAAGGCGCGCGTGCGTCTAAAAGTCTGTTTGAAATTACTATAAATCCTTTTAAAAACAGACTGTACGGAAAGAGCACGCCTATCAGAATAAGGCATTCCTTTATTTTGCGCTTTACTGTCTTGATAGAGCTTTTGGAACAATTGCAAAATCGGCATATCCGCCTTATCGGCGATAAACGTCGCGTTATAAGCGCGATCCGTCAAACCAATGGCATTCCCGCCTTATCCGAATCTATATTCAGATGCTCAAAAACTGTTTTTTGGCGCATATAGTGATAAGTAGACATCAAACGCTGCTTAACAGTTGGCACATCATGCAAATCAGGCACAAAACTAATATCCGCCACCGAAAACAAGCCAACATCAATCACCACCACGCGATATCTATCAAACAACTGAAACAACATGATGATATCTGCGTTTAAAAACTGCCCCCGATGTTGAAATCTTTGATAATCAGGCTTGATAGTACTATCTAACCGCTTAAACATCTTATCAAGCTTAGGAATCAACGACTCATACCGCACATAACTATCAGCATAAAACAATTGCTGCAAATCGCACTGATAATATAACAACGTCGGCTCATCCGCTTTTTGACTCAAACCGCTTAACTCTCCAGTTGACTGGGAATTTAGGGAAGTGTCAAAACTTTGAATGGACAAAGGCTCACTCCGAAAAACTTTAATAGCCGCCGGCATCCCTTGGCAATACTCCACAATAAAATTAAAGCCTTTATGAACACCCAAAAAGACGAGATATTCGATAAAGGTAGCCGTTTTCTTCAACAAAGTTGGATCAGTTACCCCATTTTGGATAGCCTTATCTCGCAGACGAGAAACGACACGACTTAACTTCATCTTTTTCAATTCATCATCATAAAGCGCATGAACCTTTGAGACGATTTTCTTTTTACTGACTAAATGCCGAATCCCGGCAAGAATGCCAATATTCACCCCCAACTCAAAAACTAACCCAAAATCATCACCAAGAATTTTATTTTCAGATTGACTCATTTATTTCACCAATTTCATAAGATTTATCTTGGACGTCTATTTATTCACTAGTGGCTTTTTTGAAATTGCCCACTTTTCGCAGCCAACCAGTAGTCTTATCGTTAGGGCGCATTCCCGTTTTCACGGTTAAGTAAGTACAACGAATTACGCGGATAAACGAATTGAGTACAACCAATTACGCGGATAAACGAATTGAGGAGTACAGCGAATGACGCGGATAAGCGAATTGAGTAGTACAGCGAATGACGCGGATAAACGAATTGAGTACAACCAATTACGCGGATAAACGAATTGAGTACAACCAATTACGCGGATAAACGAATTGAGTACAACGAATTACGCGGATAAACGAATTGAGTACAACGAAACTTCGTTATGGAACGCCTATATTGCTCCTAAACGAATTAGAGTCATTTGTGGGCCAGGTTGCCGAATTAATTCAGTTGAATTGAATTCGCTGCCCACTTTTCGCGGCCAACCGTTAGTCAACTTTGGACTTAGCCTAGTACTCTGTCAAGATTCGATTGACACTCTCTGGCACTACCAAACGACGACTGCCAAACTAAAGTTTGGACTCCTAGTCGTCCAAACAGCACCGTTTGTAGGCGATTTATCGCCTTCTTCGTTCAAATTGTTAAAGCGCTTTTCCGCTTGCTGTGATGTCCAAGATAAATCTTGGACTCCAGCCTTTTTCCGCTTGTTGTGACGTCCAAGATAAATCTTGGACTCCATGATTTGAAAGCATCCAAACGATTGTATGGCCCTCAAACCCGTCCAAATAACCCTAAAAAATATAGGAAATTCTGTCAATTCGGCCTTCTTCTTGTTCGGTTAACCAATATTCATAAAATTTAAAACAAACATATTCTTGACCATGTAATTCGGTGTACAATTTAAGCGTTTCTAATACCGCCTGTTTATCTTTAATTTTTAGAACTAAAGCGTGGATAAATTGACTTAATTTTTCCCATTCTTCAGTCACCTTTTTATGCTGAAAAAACTTACGAAGAGTGATTTCACCGATTTTTGTTTTACTTTCATAGAAGTAAAACTCAGGATTAAATTCTAAATGTTCTTCGGGATTGTCAAACGTTGGCTCAATCAATCTATCATCTTTAGCTATCGATGTGAGGATATAGGTTTTATCATAAATAAAATCATGTTCAAATTGTTCTGACAACATATTTTCGACAATTTTTTTGCCGGTGAGTGATTTAGGACAAAAATCGGACTTACTATTTTGGTTACACCTTTTACAAGTTGGCAATAAATTCTCCCAACAATAAGCCAAATAGGGAAATTCACTGGAAGGTAAATAGTGATCAACATCCATATTGGTGTTATCAATCTTGATACCACAATAAACACAAGTATTATTATACATTTATAACAGTGTTTGTCTAATTTTTGAAACCAAGCCACCTTGTTTACAGGTGCTATTCCAACGCGGTTTTATTTTCCCGTTGTTATCCCACAAGTCTTCATAAAATCTTAGTTTTTGAGTTTTAGACTCTGGTATTTGATCGTTTAAACAATCAGGGGAGGATAATCGGTGTATTTTCTTCATTCCAGAAGCGTCCTTAAAGAATCCAAAGCGCGACGACGTGGATCATCTTTGGCTAAACTGGGCAGTATTTGTTGGTATAAAATGTTAGCCTCTTGTTTTAACCTGTCATCTTTGGTGTTGGCGTACTCTTTTACCTTGGTGCTAAAGTCTTTGAGCTTCTGAATCAGGTGACTCCCGTCATTTTCTGACGTGACGGTTGACTGGAGAAAATCAATATGAAAAGCCCCGGTAAAAACATCGGCTAAATACCATTCTCTCGGATTGCCCAATTGATGAGCCGTCACCTTATTTCCCTTTCTCACCAATTCATAAGCTTCACCCTCATCCGTTGTAGAGACTATCAGTGGCGAATGGGTTGCGATATAAAAAGTCGTCTTTGGAAAAAACGCTTTCAGCAGTGAAATAATGCGATATTGCCATTTGGGGTGAAAGTGCGATTCAATCTCATCAATAAACACTATGCCGTCAACTTGGCTTAAGTCTTTTTCATCAGCAAAGCCAGCCCAGCCACATTAAATTTAAACTCGGTTCGAGTGTTTGCATTAATTTAAAAACCGTTTCAACCTCAAAAATGCGTTGTTTATTTTGAGGCACAAAATTGGGATTGATAATCAGCCTTGAATTAAACCAATCGGCGACTTCGATCCCTTCAAGCGCTTTTCCATTCATATAGTTAAAGCTTCTAAGAAACGCGTCCAAAAAACGCTCAAATTGATTACCCAAAATTTTGAGGTGATTTTTATCAATATTTTGGGTATAGCCCCTATTTTTGGCACCAATAAAGACGATGGGTTTGTCAATAGTCATATTACGCGTTCTATTGGAGAGACGCTTAAACACTGTAACATCCTCGTTGTCTTTGATTTTGGTTTGATTGAGACGAATATCGCCGCTGGCTAATCGCAAAGATAAGTCCTTTATGACTTCATAAATCTCTTTCTCAAAAAAAATACCCGAATATTTCTGAGTATTTTGTTTCTGAAAGAGCGTATGACAATAAAGCAGTGTTCTTGCCAGATTTTCAAGCAAGTTCGTTTTACCGACGGCATTGTCACCAATAAAGCAATAGACTCTTTTATCTTTGTCAACAGTGATATCAAAGTCTAATCCAGCTTCTGTTTGTTCGGCTACAAAGTTATAAATCATGATCTGCCCTTAAACCTTAAAAAATCGTTCGTTAATATTTGTTTTTCCCGTTTGTAGTGACGTCCAAGATAACTCTTGGACTCCAAGCCTCTGACATGATTTGGCCCTCAAACCCGTCCAAATAACCATTAAAAATATAGGCCAATAACAGGGCCTGTGTATTAATGGCACTTACTTAATAAATTTTGGTTGTGCAAAAATCATAATCTACCTTACATCCAGTCCTCGTTCATAACGCAAATGGTGAAGTAAATCACCGTCAAAACGTTTAAGTTGTCCTCCTTTAATCGGATTTGGCAGACGATAAACGACGATTTCATCAGAATCTTCTGGTACATTAGCCAATATCGCATCTAAGGCTTCAAGACTATGCGTGGTGGCAAACAATTGCACATTGTAATCACGACACGCTTTGACTAGCAAACCAAAAACGGGTTGAAGTACGGAAGTATGTAAGCCTGCTTCTAATTCATCAATGAGCAAGACACCATTTTGCATCCCTGACAAGCTCAGCACAAGAGCCAGGCTACGCTGTAAACCTTCTCCAAACATGTTGACGGGCGCTAATCCAATCTGACGATGTTGGAAATAAAG
>NBMI01000048.1 GCA_002085445.1 Candidatus Parabeggiatoa sp. nov. 2 | reverse complement strand
TATAAAAAAGGATAAAGCAACTACAGGGATTCGTTATAAAAAAGGATAAAGCAACTACAGGGATTCGTTATAAAAAAGGATAAAGCAACTACAGGGATTCGTTAACTACAGGGATTCGTTATAAAAAAGGATAAAGCAACTACAGGGATTCGTTAACTACAGGGATTCGTTATAAAAAAGGATAAAGCAACTACAATTAGTTTGGCAAACTTTAGTTTGGCAGGAGTCCAAACTTTAGTTTGGTAGTGCCAGAGAATGTTTGGCAGTGCCAAGTTACCCCTCAATAGAACATTGACAAAGTACTAGTGCAGGAGAGCGGAAATACCCATACCACCCGGCAGGATGGTAGCGAGAGCCTCATGGCGGGTGGTACGAGGATTTTTGCTCTCCGGTACTCGGACCCTCTTGCATAATGGCTCAAAGGATTTCAACTCATGGCCCTCTCTGCATACCGCTTTGAATTGTAGTCAAATATATTTGTAGTAGGCGATTCATCGCCTACCGCCCAGTGGCTTTCCTGAACGAAAAACGAGATTCGGCCAGACTGATGGCCGTCAATTGTGGGCCATCTCGCATAATGGCTCAAGGGATTTAAAATCATGGCCCTCTCTGCTAGGGCTTTGAATTGTAGTCAAATAAGTTTGTAGTCGGCTTGTAATCGCCCACCGTCTAGTGGCTAAAGCCACTACTACAAACTATAAGTTTCTCTCAACTTGGATTTGAACGATCCTCATGGGAGCACCGTACAATCGCACAGCCCATTTTCAGAAGGCTCTATATAGAAAAATAGCATATACTTTGCATTGCCTAATTTTCATATTTTGGAGTTCAAGCCGTAAGGCTTGCAAACCTAAAGTTTGGGCTCCAGACACTTATCAAAAAAAATCCGGAAACCTGCCCGCTCGGAGCATAGGTTAAAATAATTTATTTTGTGAGCTTCTTGCTTTGACTTATCAAACGCCATTGGCGAATAAGTTTTGCAAGCCCTTCTTGTGGCATACGAGTAACTTTTGAGGGAATAATACATGAATCATTCCACCGCAACATCAAACTGGCAATTTTATCCCCGCAGCCTTAGAAGGCTTTACATTATCGCGCTAAGCCTCTTGGCAACGCTAACCATTGCCGGACATTTACTCATCCAATGGGCGCTGTATCAGCAATCCAGCGACGCGCACGTCATTAATATTGCCGGGCGACAACAGATGCTTAGTGAAAAGTTAACCAAAACTGCCCTTCTTATTCAGTTAACAGACGACGCTCAAAGGCGGCCTCGATACTTGGATAAATTTAGTAATTTACTTACTTTATTCGAAAAATCCAATAAATGGCTGCAATTTTATAACACCGACATGGGACTAGGGGGCAAAAACAGCGCGACACTGACACGCCAGTTTGCTGAACTACAACCGCACTATCAAGCGATGAATACCGCCGCTAAAAATTTGTTGGCGGCCGCCCGGCAAAATACCTCCGATTTGACCGGCTATGTGGATATCTCGGTATTAGTCAAAAAAATTGTCGCTGAACAAGCGGCCTTTGTACGGCAAATGGACGATATTGTGTTTCAATATGAGGCCTCGGCCTCGGCTCAAGTAAACCTTGCGAAATGGATAAGTTTTATTTTAGCAACTCTCATCCTTATTGTTTTACTAATCGAAGGATTATACCTCTTTCGTCCCGCAGTTCGGCAGATTCAGCAAACCCTGCAAGCGTTAGTCAAAACCAAAGATAAAATTCAGGAGCAAGTGGATAAACTCCTGCGAGAAAGGGAAGACATGCTTCGTGCCTTATTAAATGCCATTCCAGAAAGTGTATTTCTAATGGGTAGCAATGGCATTGTCCTCAGTGCTAACGAAACCGCTGTCCAGCGGCTAGGCACTACGCGGGATAAATTTATTGGCGCTCATGCTTTCGATTTTATACCGTCTGATTTAGCAGAAAAGAGAAAGAAACAGGTAGACAAAGTCATTAGCACCGGTCGGCCGGCCCGTTTTGAAGATGTGCGTCATGGTAGACATATTGACAACTTTATCTTTCCGGCCGGCCGTTTAGAGAAAAAAGTCACGAAAGTGGCTGTCATCGGTTTCGACATTACAGAACACCGGCAGGCACAGGCCGAAATTCGCAAACTCAATGAAGAATTGGAACAACGTGTTGTTCAACGTACCCGCCAACTAGAAGCCACCAAACTAAAAGCGAAAATCGCTTCGCACAAACAAACCGAAATGGCACTGCGAGCCAGTGAAGAACGCTATCGACGCATCGTGGACACCGTGCAAGAAGGTATTTGGATATTAGATGCCCAATTCAATACCTCTTTTGTCAATCAAGGCATGGCCGAAATGTTGGGTTACACTGCACCAGAAATGCTTGGTCATTCTCTGTTTGATTTCATGGATGAAATGGCTTGTATTGAAGCACAGCAATATTTTGAACGGCGCAAACAGGGCATTAAAGAGCAACATGATTTCCGTCTGCGCTGCAAGGATGGTTCAAACATAAGGACGATTATAAATGCCAATCCGCTCATAAATGATAACGGTCAATTCATGGGTGTGTTAGGAATAATTATTGATATCACGGAGCGCAAGCAAGCGGAAACGGAGCGACAAGAATCTATCAACTTGTTACAAAAAGTACTCTCTAGCCTCAATGAAGCCGTTCTGATTGTGAATTTTAAAACGAAGCAGATTGAAGAATGCAATCAAACGACTGAAATCGTGTTTGGCTATAAGCGAGAAGAACTCATCAACCAAGACATCAGTTTATTGCATGTCAACAAAGAGATGTTCCAGTTTTTTCGCAACGAATTGCTATTATCACTTGAAAATAAAGATTTTTTTGAACATGAGTTCCAAATGAAACGCAAGAATGGAGAAATCTTTGCGTCCGAACATTTTGTCAGCCCTCTTTATGAAAAAACCGGCCACTTGCACAAAGTGGTTACTGTTATCCGTGGCATCACCGAACGCAAACAAGCCCAGAAGGCGCAACAAGAATCTCTCAACTTGTTGCAAAAAGTGCTATCTAGCCTCAATGAAGCTGTCTTAATAATTAATCCCTACACCACGCAGATTGAAGAGTGTAATCAAACGACTGAATTGATGTTTGGCTATCGGCGAGAAGAACTTCTTAACCGAAATACCTATTTCTTGCATGTCAATGAAGAAATGTTCCTGCAGTTTGGGGAAGAGTTACTATTAGCTTTTGAAGATAAGGGTTTTTTTGAAACGGAATTCCAGATGAAACGCAAGAATGGGGAAATCTTTGCGTCCGAACATTTTGTCACGCCTCTCTACGAAGAAACCGGCCAATTGCACAAAGTGGTCAGTGTTGTCCGTGACATCAGTGAGCGCAAACGGGCTGAATTGCAATTTCGACAGTTGATGGAAAGTGCCCCCGATGCGATGGTAATTGTCAATCAACAAGGTATTATTACCCTCGTTAACGCGCAGACTGAGAAACTGTTTGGTTATGCGCGAACCGAATTACTCGGCAAGCCGGTGGAAATACTGATGCCAGAAAGTTACAGAGGCAACCATCAGCATCATCGTGCCAGTTATTTTAATGTCCCTCACACACGTCCTATGGGCGTTAGCCTTGAGCTTTACGGTTTGCGTCAAGATGGCAGCGAGTTTCCAATAGATATCAGTCTCAGTCCCATTGAAACCGCAGAAGGTACTCTAATTTCAACCGCTATTCGTGACATCACTGAACGTAAGCAAGCTGAAGAAATATTGCGAAATCTTGTTGAAGGAGTGTCAGCAGCAACCGGGAGCGATTTTCTCCAAACGTTGGTTGAATATCTCGCCAACACGCTGCAAGTTGACTATGTTTTCATTGCACAGGAGGATGAGCCTAACAAGATAAGGACAATCGCTGCATTTGCCCATAACCAGTCTATCGACTTTGAATATGATTTAAGTAACACGCTTTGTAAGGAGGTTATATCTGGCGATGTTCTACGTGCTTATCCCCAAGCCGTTCAGCAAGCATTTCCACTTGATACTATGTTGGTGGAAATGGAGGTTGAGAGTTACTTTGGTACCCCATTGTTCAACTCCAACGGCAGTGTGATCGGCTTGATGACGATTATGGATAGCAAGCCAATAAAGAGGCAAAAACTGCTAGAGTCAATGTTGCAGATTTTTGCGATCCGCACCTCGGCGGAATTGGAACGGATACAAGCCTCAGAGGCGTTACAGCAAGAACGCGCTTTGTTAGCCCAGCGCGTGACAGAGCGCACGGCCGAATTAACGACCGCCAATGCGGAACTTGCCCGCGCCGCTCGCCTCAAGAACGAATTTCTCGCCAACATGAGCCACGAATTACGCACACCGCTAAATGCCATTTTAGGGATGACAGAAGTGCTGCAAGAGGAGATTTACGGCCTCCTCAATCAGCAACAAACTAAATCTCTTCACACCATTGAAGAAAGTGGCCGCCATTTACTGTCTATAATTAATGATATTCTTGATCTCGCTAAAATTGAGGCCGGCAAAGTTAAGTTAGAAATCATCCCAGTTTCTGCCGAAGGAATTGCCAATGCTTGTCTGCGCTTCATTAAGGAATTGGCGCTGAAAAAACACCTCAAAACTTCAATGACTTTCGACTATGCCGTAACAATTATTCAAGCTGATGAACGCTATCTGAAGCAAATGTTGCTCAATTTGTTGAGCAATGCCATCAAATTTACCCCAGAAAGGGGCGCGGTAAATTTAAAAATACGCGGCAATGCGGAACAAGGTGTGGTTGATTTTATCGTCTCAGACACCGGCATAGGTATAGCTGAAGAAGATATGAAACGTCTCTTCAAGCCCTTTATGCAATTGGACAGCGGCCTTAATAGAGCGCATGAAGGCACGGGATTAGGTTTATCCTTAATTTATCGTTTGACAGAAATGCACGGTGGTAGCGTTTCAGTCGAGAGCGAACTTGGCAAAGGTAGCCGCTTTACCATTTCATTGCCTTGGCAACATAATCTGGACGAACGACTGGCCGAAGTAGAACCAACAGCCCGCCTTCAACCAACACCTTCGGTGGTTGTTCACCAACAAGGCGCAGTGATTTTATTAGTAGATGATAATCCAACCATCATCGATACGCTCTGTGACTACCTAGAAGCCAAAGGCTACCAAGTCATCGCTGCCTACAATGGTGTCCAAGCCATTGATAAAACAAAAGAAATAGTTCCAGATATTATCCTGATGGATATCCAAATGCCGGGAATGGGTGGACTAGAGGCGATGCGTCGAATTCGAGCGGATGCTGAGGTTGCCGAGATTCCGATTATTGCTTTGACGGCAAAAGCATTGCCCGGTGATAAAGAGCAATGTTTAGAAGCGGGGGCAGATGATTATTTGAGTAAGCCGGTCAGTTTTAAAGGACTGGTGGCAGCCATCGAGAGACTTAGTACAGTAAGGCGGAAGTTTCCATACCACCCTAACGCCAACGGCTAAAGCCGTTGTCTAAAAGCTTAAGTACGTATCAGGGCACTATAAGAGAGTTAGTAGGTGAAAGCTTAACGATGCTTTTAGACAACTGTTTAGGCTAAAGTTTCGCTCCGCGAAACTTTAGCCTAAAAGGCTAAAGTTTTTTTTTGCAAAAAACTTTAGCCTAAAAAGCTGTTGTCTGAAGAGCTATTGTACCCTGAAGGGCACTGCAAGAGGGTTAGTAGGCTTTAGCCTACTTTAGCTTTGGTGGTACGGGAATTTCCGCTCTCCTGTACTAGGCGGATTCTCCTTCGGTTCGGGGTTAGGGGTGTGTCTCCAAAAAGTTCAAGTTATGGCCTTATGCAATATAATTTGATGGAGAAAACAAGTAGCCCTTGTTCCGAATCGTGCGGACATAAGAAGGTGTACCCGGATCGGCTTCAATTTTCGTCCTTAAGCGACTCACAACCACATCAATGCTACGGTCATGCGGCGTATGCTCATAGCCCTTCACCAAATTCAGCAACCTATTTCGACTCAAGATTTGATTGGAGTGAGTCACAAAAGCCAACAATAGATTATATTCAGCATCGGTGAGACTGACTTCAACATCATCTTTAGTCAGACGATGACACTCCGTGTCAAGTGTAAAAGGCCTAAAGGTATAAACGTTTGGGTTAGCGATGGGTGGGGTAAATTGTCTCAGTTGTCCCGTATGCCGCCGCAACGCAGCCCGCACACGCGCTAATAATTCCCGTAAACTCGCCGGTTTAGTTAGATAATCATCCGCGCCAATTTCTAAACCAACGACGCGATCCGCCTCTTCCCTCGCAGCTGAGAGCATGATGATAGGTTGTTGATAATTCTCAGCGCGTAACCACCGTGCCAGTGATAATCCATCCTCGTCCGGTAACATCACATCGAGAATCAATAAATCAACGATATGCTCAGACAAATACTGAGTCATGGCAACGCCATTGTAGACGACGGCGACATTAAAGCCTTGGTTAGTCAAGTAGTCTTTGACGACTCCACAAAATATTTGATCATCGTCAACCATCAATAACTGTTCGCGTTGGTTATCCATTTTTAAGATTTCTCCACATATCATGATACAAACACATTGTTAATGCGAATATCTCGCTATTAAATGAAAAATGAAGAATGAATAAAGATGTCATTTCGTTTCGATTTCTGTTTCGGCGACAGAAGAAATCTTGATAAAGCTTGATAAAGCTTGAGAAACCTTGAGAAACCTTATAAAATAACTGATCTGAAAGACGTTTTTATAAGTCATTGATTTCATAATATTCAATTCAACCCTTAATTCGCATTGTTATTTTCAAAGAGGAGACGGGTGCGGCAAATATCCTTGTTAAAATAAATAATACCCATTCTGAATTGAAAAGCATTTTTAATCGATCCCAAGGCTCGATAAGAAACTTGGGTTTGAATTCAACATTAAAGTAGGCTTATGGGTGGTATAAATTGGCTTATTGCTGCTTGAGGCCGTTATGGACTTTCCCAACAACTCTCCCATTCACAAGCATCCAAGGATTATTGCCTTGACAGGCAATAGCGAGCAAGGTTGCCGTGAAAAACATAAGTCAATGGACATGGACGATTATCTTGGTAAACTAAAGTAATTCAATCAATTGCAAGATAAGTGAGAAAAATAGGAGCAAACAACTGCTACTTAATTTCTATCTAAATCTAGGTATAACTACTCGCATGAGTAGAATTTATGTTGATCACTTGAAAAAATAATGAGTGCTCCCAATTAGATAAGAACTGGGTTAAGTTTTAAAAAGCGAGAAAAGTTTTCTCGTACTCACTTTTTGATTTAGAAGGTTGGTAAATTGGTGTTCATTCCTTTTAGGAAAGAAGATCAATTTGACCCAATGGGACTCCTTCCAAAATTGACTTCAATGAGTTGTACAAAACGACTTCTGTCTTCCTTTGTACCAACGGTTGGGACTGCTCAACCAGGACTCTAGCTGCAATCTTAAAGGATTATCAACAGAGAGCGAATTACATATTCATAGTTTTGAGTAGATTTATAGGAACAGGCATTGGAAATACAATGAAACGATAAACTAAATGATGGTGGATTGCGAATGAATCATTGTCATTTCACTATTCGCAATTAATAATGACTAATTATAAATGTATAAACCCAATGAATTGTTGGGGAGATCGCTAATGGTGGGTGTAACGTAATTCTAAGTGGGAGGTTTTTAGGCTTTCAGGACTTAATGGCATTGGGGTACTAAAGTCCCTGAGCATAAATAAACAGGTATTTGCCTGAAATTCCAATTCCCTTTTAAAATTGGATTTTTAATATATTAATACCATAAATTCAGTTGGGAGCCGTGCTGGATAATTTATCGTTGAAACGACAGGATTCAAAGTAGAAAATTCCAAACAGACGGAATTTGAGAGAAGCCAAGGATCGAGCCTATCCGAAACATCGAAAAAAAGACTCAAATAACGGGGCAAAGTCGTTTTCGGATAATCTCTAACAATAGTCGGTTATTCCGTAACTTTCACATAAGACTCTCTTTAATCTCCATAAGCGCTGAGTGTTGCAGAAGGTAATGCAACTATAGTAAACCATTGGTGCGACTGAGCCAAAGCCAAAGAGTGCCATTTCTCGCAAACAATATTGCTCTCTAAATTGTTCCCACGCTTTGTTAAGATTTTCGAGTTGAATCCACAGTTCCTCGCCACCGTTTAAGACATATTGTAGCTCGGTTAAAAGGTTTTCAAGTCGTTGCGCTGAATGTTGGGCTTTACGTTGTGTACAGTGGTTCATGTCATCTTGTGTCGCTGCCGCACTTGTGCAATCAATCTCCATTATTTCACTGTCGTCAAATTCATTCTCAAGCCTAGCAGATTCGTAGGAAGGCTCTGCCTTCTGGAAAACAACAAAGTCAAAGTCGCCAAGACAACCAAGGTTGCCTTTATAGGTATCTTGGAACTCAGCGGTTATGTTCCTTGGATTGTTCGATAAATCTGAAGTTTTCATGACAGCATAAGCGCGGTTTATTTCGTTTTCCTTGAGCGCGACTTCCCAATTGTAGTCTTCTATGGACGGGGCTTTGGCATAAGTGATGTTAAATGTCAGTAAGATTATTGAGACTAAAGCCAATGATTTTAGGCTTTTCACATTTTACTCCTATCTATTTAATTTATCTTTAAAGAATCTAGTCGGAGTGCAAGGAATACCAAAGCACGGTTTAGGAGTTAACAACTGCTACTTAATTTCTATCTAAATCTATGTATAACTACTCGCATGAGTAGAATTTACTTGAAAAAATAATGAGTGACCCCAATTACTTGACAACTAGGTTAGGTTTTAAAAAGCGAGAAAAGTTTTCTCGTACTCACTTTTGGATTTAGGAGGTTGGTAAATTGGTGTTCATTCCTTTTAGGAAAGAAGATCAATTTGACCCAATGGGACTCCTTTTCTAATTGACAGTTTCGGAGTTGTACAAAACGACTTCTGTCTTCCTTTGTACCAACGGTTGGGACTGCTCAACCAGGACTCTAGTTGCAATCTGAAAGGGATTATCTTTAGTCCGCGAATTACATATTCATAGTTTTGAGTAGATTTTTAGGAACTGTGTACAAGCTAAACCTTGTACTACAACACGTTTTGGTACAAGCTAAACCTTGTACTCCAACAATCAATGCCATTAAGCGACGAAGGTGGGCAACAAAAAGCCTACAAAAGAACGTTTTTAGTCAAAAGACATTGACTCCAACAATGGGCTGGGTGAGGATAAAAGGCGCGTACTATTTTTTCATTTTTCATTATACTAAGCACCGATCTCGGAATCAGTTTTTCATGAAAAACTGATTCCGAGTTCGATGTAAAGTATATTCATTATTCTTTTAGCTGTGCTGAGTATACTTATTTCTTATTAAGCTGTTTCACAAACTTCGCCAAGTCACCCAACAACTGGATAACCGCTTCATTAGTTGCTCGCACACCTCCTTGTGCATTTTCACTCGGTGCGCTTTCCACAATGTTAAACACCTTTGTCGCTACCACCTGACGCGCCACCATGTCTAACAATTGTACCCGTAGCACTAAGTGGACTTCACTCGGCTCAGTATCAAACACTTGTTGTAAACGCACAATTTCAGTATCTAAGCGTAATTCACAAGCGACGGGGGAAGTAGCCGCTGATAGTACTGCCCCAAATTGTTTGGTAGCTTCGAGACGAAGCACTAACAGCGGCAATAGCATCCGTGCCGGCGTGTCAACCCATCGACTTTCACTATAAGATTTAAGTTCATATTCACTGCCGTCGCATCCTGAGAATTTGGAGTTTTTACAAATATACAGCAGCGCAGGCGTGTCAAACCCCGGGGCCGCTTTTGGTATGGATACCAGTAGCGTTTTACCCGTCTGAGTTTTGCCCTTTTTGCCCCTTTTACCCCTCTTACTTTTACTCCTCTTAGCCTCCTGCGCTCCCACATCTTGCAAGACATTGACATCGACATCAAGCAGATAGGTTTTGGGGGCATCGGCAGCGGCAGGTACGCTGCCCGTCATGAGCCAAAGTAGGATAAACAGGCCTAAATAGCCACGCAGTACACAAGTTTGAAAGTTCATAGCCATCCTTTATGAGTTGCTTTTTCTCATTCCCAGCCAGAGACGGCTCCTTTGAGGGAGAGAGTTGGGGTGAGGTGATGAAAATTGTGACGTAAACGAATTGTTAATTGTTAATTGTTAATTAAATTAGGGTTATTTAAGTGACTATTTTTAGCTAAATTTTTTCAATGCGGAATAAAAACTGGATCAGTTTTTGGGCCAAAATAACCTTATTTTTACCACCCCAAGGTGAGGGTGTATTATATTCACTTCAGGCAGTTCAGGAACACCGAGGAACACCAAGGAGCACTAGAGACTTCTATCTGAAGGCTCTGTGGGAACGAAGTGCTCTCTGTGTGTATAGTTTTCGTTCCAAAATAAGCATCATTTATAGAACTTATAGAACTTACACTGCCAATAACAGAAATAATTGATTATTATAATATATGCTAGGCAGGGCATCACTGCCATTAAGTTAAGCAATAAAACACCTACAAAAAGTATCACTAATGAAGCGCGACAGAGGGCCATAACTTAATTTGAAAGCATTTTATGGCCCTCAAACAAGATAGTCCAAAAACCCGCCCAAAAATAGGTAAATAACATGAACCCGCGTATCACTACTCTGCCAAACCCGCGGCGGCTGCCAAACTAAAGTTTGGACGACTGCGCGTGAGGCGATAAATCGCCTACTACAAACGGGCCTTTTCCTTAGTTTTATTCACCAGGCCCAGGGGGTATGGATTGACCAAATAGAAGCATGGTAGGTTCACGTTTTAATTCTTGGGCAAAGTGACGCAAACTGCTTAATAAAACTTGCAATTCACGCAACGAGTTAGTCACTTCGGGCAATGCTTGGCGAGTGAAGTAGTCCATGTCCATGCGGCTTTGTTTGACAGCATCGCTGATATCAACGGCCGTTTTGCCAATTGTTTTGGTCGTTTTGTTAATAGAAAAAACGACCTCATCAACCTTGTCAATCGTTTTGCTGAACGCGTTGGAAGTGTTTTCGATAGCTTCGTTAGCTTTTTTAGCCAAACCGTTGGAAGTGTCTTCGATGGCTGCCACGCTAATTTTTATTTGTTTGAGTAGGTCAATGACATTTTCGCTGATATTATTAAGATTTTCAGTCGTTTTCAAGACATTTACCAGTGCCCTATCAATGCCATCAGTACGCGCCGCTAAGGTGGCGCTCACCACCTTAAAATTGGCGCTCACCACTTCAAAATTATGCAGGATATTCGTCACAATTTTGTTGTTTTTTTCAGACAATAAGGCATTCACCGCACGAGAGAGGTTGCCGATGTTAGCCAATAAATTGTTGGTGGTATCGGGATCGAGGTTTTTCAAAACCGTATTAGCAGTGCCAGAAAGGCTGTTGATATTTTTCAATAAGCTGGAAACGGTCGTGTCTAACCTAGAAAAAAGTGAGGGTTTTGTGTTAATTTCGGGATATTGTTGCCCTTTTTTGCGTATTGGCGATGGGGCATCGCGGCTACCGCCAGTTAATTCTATATGCGCCAATCCAGTCAAACCTTGAATAGATAGGAGGGCGAGGGTATCATGTTTAATTGGCACATTTTGCTCTATGTCCAACAGCACTCGCACTTCATGAGGCCTGTCGGAGACTAAAGCAATGTCGCGTACATAGCCCACTTTAACGCCGCGATATTTGACGGAGGCTTTGTAGTTTAATCCCGACACAGATTCTTGTATATAGACTTGATAAGTTTGGTAGCTTTTCTGTTCGATGCCGACGCTTAGCCATAATATTGAGGCTACCAGCGCGAGGCTGAGTATAATAACGGAGAGGCCGACGAGGGCGTAATTGACTTTGCTGTCCATTTATATTTCCAGTGTGGCGCGTCACATAACAAATGTTGACACAGATAAAAGACTGGGATAACCATGGTAATCGCACGGGCTTAACAATAAGTTACAAATTATGTAAAACTTTAGGTTTGCTTTATAAATAATTGAGGCGATTGAATTTACGAACAAATTGATGCGATTGCCCTACTGAGATAAGCAAGGCATGTTTTGGTGAGCAAACTCGCCCACTCCAACTAACTTTTGCGTAAAAGGAAAAAGATTGTATTCAAAATAGTGTAGTAATGCCAAGCATTTTCTAGTGATGATGATGAGAAAAGTGTGGCCTCACGCTTTGTGCAATTTTCACGATAGACATAAGGTAAGCAATTACCCGATGGACTAGCAAGGTGGTATTGCGGGGTTTTCGATACCTCGTAGGTGGAGTGATGAAAATGAGCTTTATTTAGGCAGATTTTCGGTTGATTGTTGGTACCGTTTTCGTGCCTTAATCATTAGTTTACGTCGTTTACGTCACAATAAACGTCGTTTTGTGTAGTAACTTCGTTTCACAATTAGCTTCGCAAACCTTCGGTTCGTTTACTTCGTTCTCGTCGTTTACTTCGTTCTCGTCACAATTATTTATGCTGTGCTGCCCGTCCACGCTGCCCCTGAAAATACTTTTGCAGCCAAGGATGGTCAAGTTGTATCAGTTCGCGTATCGGTGCAACAGCAAACACCTGTTTATCGGCCAACATTGCCACTCGATCAGTGACTTTCCATAGTAAATCAACATCATGAGTGACAATAACCACGGTCAAGCCCAGCGAATCTTTTAATCGCACAATAAGTTTATCAAATGCTCCCGCCCTTATCGGATCTAAACCGGCCGTCGGTTCATCTAAAAATAAAATCTCCGGATCCAAGGCGAGAGCGCGTGCAACAGCGGCGCGTTTTATCATACCACCGCTGAGTTGAGACGGGTATTTGTTCCTCGCGCTGGCTGGTAAGCCGACTAAGGCAATCTTGAAGGCAACGATTTCATTAATTAAGCGTCGACTCAATCGTGTATGTTCACACAAGGGCACGGCAATATTTTCGGTAACTGTCAGAGAGGTAAGATTGTTTATCGTTGAGATTGAGTACGTCGTTCCCAAAAACTTTGATTGAGCCGGCGGTGGGTTTTTCTAAGAGGAGAATTTCACGCAATAGCGTGGACTTGCCGACACCGCTATCACCAATTAAGGCTACGATTTCACCACGTTGTACTTTGAAGTTTAATTCCTCATGGATAACCAATTCGCCGAAATTCGTGTGCAGGTTATTGATTTCTATAACTACTTCAGTCATTATGGGTAATGGTAACGGTAATGGTAATGGGTAATAAGGAGCTATCTGTTATCAGTTATCAGTAATGAAACTTGGACGGGCGAGGTGACATGCTAAAAACAGGTTTTTATCAAGCCCCCTTTCACCTTTTCCCTTCTCTTATCTAGGCCGGAGTCCTATTCCTAACCAACTGAATAATACTGAAAAAACGGCATCAACGACAATAACGAGAAAAATGGCTTGTACCACACTAATCGTCACGCGTTTGCCGACACAATCAGCTCCGCCTTTTTTTATTTGAAAGCCTTGATAGCAGCCCACTGAAGCAATAACAGCAGCAAACACGGGCGCTTTACCGATACCAATTAAATAATTCGTCAGAGAAACCGCTTGGGGAAAACGATCCAAAAAATCGGTCTAATTCCATCGGTGCAATACCCATAGTGCGAAGGGCATCAATTTCATTAGTGATGTGCATTGTACCAATTTGTGCCGTGTAAGCAGAGCCGCTGCGCCCTGCCACAACAATCGCCGTCAATAATGGCGCTAATTCACGTAACAGCGAGATTCCGACCAAATCGACCATAAAAATATTAGCACCATACCGGCTTAACTGAGTGCCGCCTTGATAAGCCAGCACCACGCCGGTTAAAAACGCCAACATGCCAACGATAGGCAAGGCCGTGAAACCTGCAGAGTGTAGATTATAAAACAGGGCTTTCCAACGGATACGAGAAGGCGATAGCACCGCTCGTAACAATACGACAAAGCTTTCTCCAACAAACGCTAAAAAATCAATAACTTGATTGAAGCGTGTGTAAGTGTACCGCCCAATGCTTTCTAAAAGATTGAGCGGTGGGGGCGGCATAGTGGGTCGTTCGGCCGCGTAGGTTTTCATCATATGTAATAAATCAGTATGATGGGCCTGAAAGCCTTGCAGGATGATAGACTGTCCCGCCTTCTCTAAGGCTTGCTGCGTGCGAAATAGCAGCCACGCGCCGGCGGTATCCATCGCTTGAATTGCGCTACCATCGAAGGTGATGGCGGAGGCTTGGGGCCAATGGAATTTATCCACTTGCAGCTCTAACTTGCAGATGCCGTCTAATGTCCAATTGCCGCCGCAGAGTACCGTGTCTGTTTGGGCGAGTAATTCTACGGTGGCTTGGGTGGGGGTTTGAGTAAAATCAGTCATTGGGTGGTATCAGAGCCGTCTCATCGCCATAGAGGCTGTTAGCGTAACCTATTCAATCAGTTGATTCAATTGAAAAAATACCAACACTCATCTCGTGCCATATCCTTGATATACCTCGCCTGCTCATAACTTAAACTTTTTACGCTCCCCTAAATTCCATTTTTAAGGCAGTTATTCCCTTCTTGATAGCCTAGTGGTGTGTTTTTTTAGTCCAATTTCGTGGCCGTGTGAAGTATAAATATCCTCGTTTTTTGTCAGGAGTGCGCTGACTTATGCGCCATAAGCCGCAAATGTTATACTCAACACGGTCACAAATTGAACTCAAGTTCAAGTTCAAGTTCCCTCCGATCAAAGGGAGCGTCTGGATCGTCTGGATCGTCGGGACTCGAAATAACAAACAAAAGTGTAAATTATGCCCCGTGCTGAGTATATATTAAGATTGAAAACCTCTAAAGTTTTAAAAACCTTGGAGGTTTTACCGGCGGACAAACCTCTTCGGGGTTGGTACTTTACTTTACCACATTACCACAGGTTTCACATTCAACCCCTTCGGAGTTGGCACTTTACCACAGGTTTCATTATTCACATTCAACCTCTTCGGGGTTGGCAGCTTTAGCTATTGGTTTACGGGGGTATTATTTTTTTTATAGTTCCCTAAAATCAAAAAGGCGGTGCGTCTGAGAGTTGGGGCTGTTTTTGCGACGCAAAAAAATCAATCACGCGTTCGTCAACAATAACATCCTTGGAACGCACTTGGCTTTTGAGTATCAATCCTTCCAGTGTTTTACAGCGACTCAGTGCCACATAAAGTTGTCCATGTGCAAAAGCCCCCCACCCTAAATCTATAATCACTTTATCAAATTGTTTCCCTTGGCTCTTGTGAATAGTGATAGCCCAAGCCAGCCGTAGCGGATATTGCGTAAATGAGCCAATCACATCGGCAATCACCTTTTGTGTATTCTCATCAAATTGATACGCCGGTATTTCCCACTTCACTTGTTTCACGGTGTGGATTTCTTTTTCAGGCGTTTCTACGCTGATTTCGTTTTTTCTGATTTTCTTAATTCGGCCCAAAGTGCCATTCACCCAACGACCTTCAGTATCGTTTTTGACAAACATCACTTGAGCCCCTTCTTTGAGGCGTAAAACCAAATCCGTTGGAAGCGTTCCTTTATCAAATTTACCCTTGATTTCGCCTTCAAATTGATGCTGGCGCAAAGGCAATTTCTCTAAATGCGCCGTGTTGATTTGTGAGGCGATCTTATTGGTTGTCGTTAAAGTGATGTAATAATCGTTAACATCTGACACAAACTGCGGTTGATAATGCTGATTAATTCGTTGTAGATCGCTTGTACAGACTTGATTGTTACGGATGGTATTGAGCAAGTAAAGAAACTCTTGCTGTTTTTGACGATAAACCTTGGTCAGTTCTACAAATGCCATATCAAGTAGCTCAAAAGCCAACGCACTGAAAAAGAACGGACTTTGATAGGTCGTTGTAAATAACTTGCCTTCCTCATCACTAGAGACAACCGGGGGCAGTTGGAACAAGTCACCAATAAAAACCATTTGAGCGCCGCCAAACGGCTTAAAGCTAGATTTGCCATTCAAGCGCATAAAATGATCTATGACATCCATCATATCCGCCCTTACCATTGAAACTTCATCAATGACAATGGTGTCAATAGATTGATAAAGCTTGCGTCTTTCTTTGGAACGCACCGGTTTAACTTCGTTCGGATGAATCGGGCGGGGCGGCAATCTGAAAAAGGAATGTAAAGTAGCGCCGCCCACGTTAAGTGCTGCTACGCCAGTGGGCGCAAGTACGACCATTTTTTTCTTGGAGTTCTGTTTAAAGTATTGCAGCAAAGTCGATTTGCCCGTGCCGGCTTTGCCGGTGATAAAAATACACCGGCTGGTGTTTTCCATTAACTCATAAGCTTTGACGAAGTCTTCTGTGAATTCTAATTTTTCACCCTTACCACGCCCCTTTCCCTTTCGGGAAAGGGTGTCATTTTTTCTAGCATCAGGGGAGTTTGCTTGGGCGGGGGAGGGTTTACCTAAAGCCATAGCCCAACTTTGCACCGCCCATTGTGCCAGTGTTTTGTCAAGTCCTAAGTTATCATGTAAACGTTGCGTTAAATGGGACAACAACGCGGCTTGAGTTGTGCTTTGCGGAGGATTTAATAAATCGGTAGTGATGCCTTCTTTGAGTGCATTGATTAACAAAAACACTTCGCGCTTGTATTCACCGCTACACTTATCAAGTAACAAATCTTCACAGCGTTTGATATCATTACACAAAGCCGTACCGTTTTGATTAATGATTTCACTAAGTATTTTTCTGGGTAATTCAGACATAATTATGGTAATTGGTAATGGCTTCATCAGTGATCAATGTTCAGTGATCAGAATAGGAAAGGGGAAAGGGAAAAGGTTCGCCATCAGCTATTCGCTATGATTTATTCGCTATTATAAATAGGGACACAAAAATAGCACGAACATGATGTATAAAAACCGCCTAAATGGGGTGAATACGCTTCGTTTTACCCACCAGACAAATCGCACCATAAACAAGGTGGGAAAGTTTTTTGCATGCCTCCAACGTTTACTTTTTCTCTTAGCGAAGACGGAGGTTTAAAATTTTCACCATGTTAAATATTATCTTACATAACGACATTGTTTTGGAGTTATTGTCCAAATCTAAAAACGACACCCAACACAGTTTTGTCCGCTTGCAAAAATCACCTACCCGCTTTTGGTTGCCCTGTTGCTCACTGTCTTTACTCGAAACGCAAATTTATCCCACCCATCATCGTCCGTTATCAATATTGCTAGACAAAAAAGTACAATGGCTCTCCTCATTAGCAGCGCATTGGAACAATATTCCGGCGGATTGTCCCAATAAAACTCAAGCACAGATGAGTTTAGATGCCGCCACCTTGCCGGGCACGACGATTATTTGGACTGACAAACCCGATTTTACGTCAGTCCATCCCGACATAGAATGGGGTGATCATGAATTTGTTTATAGCATGTTGGCGCAATACGAAGATGAGCCGTCATTTGTTGACTTAGAGAGTCAACAACTCACCCTGCGCCCGACATTAGAAAAACACATTTTTAATGTGTTGAAGCATGGACAATACATTGCCGGCGCTGAGGTGAGGACTCTTGAGAGCAAATTAGCCGACTACGTCGGCGCTAAATATTGTCTCAGCGTAGCGAGTGCCACTGATGCCTTGCTAATTGCTTTAATGGCAATTGATATTAAAGCTGGGGATGAAGTGATTACTTCGCCGTTTAATTCGACAGCCGTAGTCGAGATGGTTACTTTGCTCGGCGCAAAACCGGTGTTTGTAGATGTAGAGGCTACCACTTATACTCTCAACCCACTTCTGCTGAGTTCGGCTATTACACAGAAAACCAAAGCTATCATCGCCACCAATTTATTAGGACAATGTGCGGATTTTAATGTTATTAATAAAATTGCCAATCAATATAATTTACCTGTGATTGAAGATGCCGCCCAAAGTTTTGGTGCAACTTATCATAATTTAAAATCATGCACATTATCAGCGATAGGTTGCACCAGTTTTTATCCTACCCAACCACTGGGCGCGTATGGCGAAGGCGGTGCGTGTTTCACTAATGATAACGAATTGATCGACATGATGCGACAACTACGTGGAAATGGGCAGAATAAGCGTAACCATCACCCATTCATTAGCATCAACAGCCGCTTAGATACGCTACAAGCGAGTCTACTACTTGCCAAATTGAAAATTTTTCCAGAAGAATTGGAAAAGCGTGTACAGATTGCAGAAAATTATAATCGCTTATTGGGAGAAAAAATCAAAAAACCGATGATTGCTTTCCATAACACCAGCGTCTATGCCCAATACACCATAGAAGTGAATAACCGCAATGAAGTTCAAAAAAAACTGCAACAACGCGGCATTCCTACGGCGGTATATTATCCACAGCCCATCCATTTACAGCCGGCTTTTGCCTCTCTCAACTATGGTGAGGGTAGTTTCCCAGTTGCAGAAACGGTGGCACAGCACGTATTAAGTTTGCCAATCCACCCTTACTTGACAAAAGGTACGCAGACGAGAATTGTTAATGCCCTAAAAAGCCTTTTTTTCAGGGTAAATGTGAAAGGGGCAAGGTAAAAAAAGCGAATGGGCAATACCCTAAGCCCTAGTACGCTGTCAATTTCAATTTGTCGGGTAATAGGAGTCCAAGATTTATCTTGGACAACAGGAGTCCAAACTTTAGTTTGGCAGGACTCCAAGTTTGACAACGCAATGTCCAAACGTAAGGAAGGCACGAGTCCAATCTACGCAAAAGTTTTCGTGTACGAAAAACTTTTGCCTCGATGGGTGTGTTAAGGATTCTTAAAACAGGCTCTAAGTCTTACGCGACACCTTCATCACATTAGGCAAGTTGTCAAACTTCGCCAAGGCACGGCTCAGTTGAGCAAGATTAGTGACCTCTAATGTCAATATCATCTTAACGTTATTGTCAGCCTTGTTGGTATTAGTATTGGTAGCGATAATGTTGATTTTTTCATTGGCCGCAATAATACAAATATCGCGCAATAATCCCGGCCGATCAAAAGCACTCATAAGAATATCTATAGGATAAACAGTGGTTTGTTGTTCCTCTGGCTGGCTCCATTCAACTTCAATCAAACGCTCATTACCCTTATCTTGCCAACGTAAAGCATTGGGACAATCGCGGCGATGCACTACCACACCACGCCCTTTGCTGATGTAACCAACTATGGGATCATAAGGTACCGGCTTACAGCAGCCAGCCGTTTGAGTCAATAAACCGCCAACACCTTCGATATGAATCTCGCCTTGAGGGCGACTGGGTTCAGCAATGATTGGAACAATTTTTTTGGGGGTACTAGGAAGAACTTGGCTCTGTAAGGCATTGGCAATCTGGGTGGTTGTGGTGTCGCCCCTTCCCACAGAAGCTAACAATTCATCCACCGATTTCAAACGCAAACTTTGTGCTAATTGTTCAAGGCTGCAATCCTTGAGATTGATACGTCGTAAGAGGCGTTCTAACAAAACTCGCCCTTCACTGATATGCTTTTGAGAGTCCTGTTTTTTTAACCATTGCCTAACCTTGGCGCGAGCCCGCGAGGTTTTCAAATAACCCGCCGGCAAAATGAGCCAATCGCGGCTGGGTTTTTCCTCTTTGGAAGTCAGAATCTGAACCAAGTCACCATTTTTGAGTGCATAAGTCAATGGCACAATACGATTATTGATTTTTGCACCACGACAACGATGTCCCAACTGGGTGTGAATATAATAAGCAAAATCCAACGGCGTTGCGCCTTGCGGCAAATCTATCACCTCACCTCGCGGAGACAGTACATAAACACGATCTTCAATCACTTCTGACTTGAAACGATCAAAAAAATCGCTGGCATCACCCTCATCATCTTTCCATTGCAGCATTTGTCGTAGCCAAGTGATTTTTTGTTCAAAGCTCTTGTCATGTTGGGTGCCTTGCTCTTTATAACGCCAATGCGACGCCACACCCAGCTCCGCATGATGGTGCATAGTGTGAGTACGGATTTGCACCTCAAAGACTTTCTGCTCAGTACCTATTACGGCCGTATGCAAGGATTGATAGTTATTGTTTTTCGGGTTGGCAATATAATCATCAAACTCTTCACGCAACGGTTGCCATTTATTGTGAATAATACCAAGCGCCATATAGCATTCCGTCAGGGTATTCACCAAGACTCTCACAGCACGGACATCAAAAATTTCATCAAAATCAAGACATTTTTTCTGCATCTTGCGCCAAATGCTATAAATATGCTTAGGGCGACCGGAAACTTGAGCCAAAATCCCCGCCTTCTTGAGTGCCTCAGACAAGCTCGCCACGACTTGCTGGATATAGTTTTCCCTATCGACACGGCGCTCGTCTAAAAGACGTGCCATTTTTTTGTAAACCTCCGGCTCCAAATACCGTAATGACAAATCCTCAAGTTCCCATTTGATTTGCCAAATACCTAGTCGGTTAGCGAGGGGAGCGAACAAATCCAAGGTTTCACGAGCCATGCGTCGCTGTTTTTCCACGACCACATAACGCAAAAGGCGCATATTATGCAAGCGATCAGCCAATTTGATTAATACGACTCGCACATCTTCTGCCATCGCCAGCAGCATTTTACGCAGTCTTTCGGTTTGGTTTTCTGTGTTGATAGGCGCAAGCGACTGATCGTTAAGCTCTTCAATCAACTTCATTTTGGCAACACCATCAACCAAACGCATCACTTTATTACCAAAGCGTTTTTTTATATCATAAAGCATGACTTGCTTATCAAGGATCACATCATGCAAAATAGCGGCGACTAAGACATCCGTGTCCATGCCCAGTTGTGCCAATATGTCGGCAACGGTGACGACATGAGTGAGATAAGGATCACCGGCGACATCGGTTTGGGGTTGATGCACTTTTTGCGCCCAACTACATGCCTCAATAATCGCTTTCGCTTCGGCTTTTGGGCGAGCTTTGCTAATACCTTCCACCCAAGCCTTGATGTCTAGGGTATCGCCCGTGCGGGATATGGGGAGGGAATTTGTGGTGCTGACCATTTTTTTCAATGAACAGTGATCAGTTTTTCAGTGAACAGTGATCAGTGAACAGTTTTTCAGTGAACAGTGAATTTTTTGCCAAGATGACTGTACACTCTGAAATTTTTCAGTGAACAGTTTTTCAGTGATCAGTGAATTTTTTGCCAAGATGACTGTACACCATGAATTTTCCTTACCAAAGAGAGAACGCAACACTTATAAGAACAATAACATTATTGTGTTATTATAACAAAAGAACGAGACTCAATGTGTAACTCTTTTTTTCAACGACTTGATTTGTTTATGAGGCCATTTAGAGCCGTCTCCGAAAGGTAAATTTTTTTATAGACTTTGCGTGCCAAGTATATACTTTGCACCGTTAAAAATGATCTAGCGTAGCGAAGAACGAAACGAAGTAATTCGCTGTGCGAGATCACTAAAAACACACCCCAAAATTCCCAGACGTAAGGGGACTTTCTGCGCACCCCGGATTGAAGGGGCAGGGGTGTGTCCACTCCTCTTGAGAAGGGCAGGGTGTGTAAAAAGTGATCTCGCTTCGTTTTCAAACGCAGTAACGAGCGGAGCGAGATAACATCGTTCCGAGCGTAGTGAGATAAACTTTCGTAGGACTTACGCATTGACAAAATAAATTTCGGCAAGTATTCAGTGAGTTAGCTCTAAAAGGCCGATGCCTTTATTTGTTAAGTTATTTTGATAAAATCAATTGGTTAGTTGCTTGAGTGCGTAAGCCCTATTTCGTTCTTCGCGAAGCGAGATAACGAAACTTCGTGAGCGAGCGAAGCGAGATAAGTGAGATAAGTTTGTAACGGTGCCAAGTATAAAGCTATCGTTTAGAAAATATCGCTGTTTGGGTACCTTCGTTCTCTCGCTTCGCTCGTTACTTCGTTATGATAGCCGTTTTTGTTTCTTGGTTTATGTAAGTATTTGAATAACAAATTATTTAATCCTTGCGTCCAAAATCCTTGCGTCCAAAATCGGTGGGGCATAGAGAGCTAATCATTTTCACCACCCCAGTATAAAGCCTTCGTTAAGGCGCTTTCATTATGAAAAAGAAAACTCCAAAAAACCCAAAGGCCCGCAATAATTCCGCACATGCCTCACTTCAAAGTTACTTTGATAGAATTTCTCATAGCCTTGAAGACCGACTCAGTGAATATGTGCAAATGAAAAAATATGTCCGGGTTTATGAAGAATCCAAAAAATTGTTAGATATTGAAAAAACTATCAACATCGCTGCCGGGAGCATCTATGAAATCAATGTTGATCAAAAATTAGATGTTAACGCCATGAAGCCGTTAATGCAGTCATTGGATGATAAAAATAAAGCTTTAAAATCATACATTAAAGGAAAACCTCAGTCATTACAACTTAAATTACTTAGTCAAGTCTCTAAAAATATTCACATAGTGAATAACCATTTTCCACGAATCAACAAACATATCACCAGAGTTAATGAGGTGATACCCATCATTAAGGCGCTCCTAAAATTACCGGAAAAAGAGAGCAATTATGAAAATGATCCTATTCTGATAGAAATCAGCAATGCTTTAACAGTCAACATTGATGAACCAAGTTTTGCCAATATAAGGCCGTTATTAGAAAAAGAACAAATCAAGCTGTCTCAATACGATGCCAAGCTTCAGTTTGAACAGATGAACGACGTGAGCGATAAGCTGATTGGGTTACTCAATGATAAGCTTTTGTTAATAATCGGCGTTTCTGAATTTCTGATAGCCGGTGTTGAAGACGATGGTGCTAATGATGTCGCGGCTGAACAAAGATTGCCGGATGAGCTGAGGGTTTTGTTTTTGGCTTCAAGTGTTTTATATATTATCTATCGAATTAAAGAGATAAGAGATAGTATCAAAACCATCTTTAACAGCATCAAGCTTTGTTTACAAATTATGAATAGTGATCGGCTGGAAAGTCAATATAAAGCCCTCTTAAAAAACGGCAATAACAGTGTGTATAACATTCTTTCAAATACGACGCCTAAGGTTTTGCAAAGAACAAAGAAAGCGATTATTGAGATTGTGCCGGGTTTAGATGCGCTTGATCTCAAATTAAAATTAGACACACTTGATCTTGAGACGGTGATGAAAATGACTTATGGCCTAATTTATGAGAAAGCCAATCGAATATGGGAAAATCCTTATGAATGAAAAATGAAAAATGAAAAAATGAAAACCTGTTTCGCACAGAAAATTGAAAAGTCAAAAATGAAAACTTATCTCGCACAGCGAGTTACTACGTTTCGTAGTACGGTGTTGAATATACAGAGCCTCGATTCCACCCCTGTTTATTTCGACCGAACTTGCCGTTTACCTCAAAAGCGCGTGGCAGAGTACATAAATCGGTTGTAAAATTATAAAATCACTGAACATAAGAAATGGGTGCTAAACCCTAAAAATGTAATTTGTATACTGCACAGTTGCGCTTTTTATCTCGCACAGCGGCCGTAAACGGCCGTAGCTACGAGCGTAGCGAGATAAGTATCGTTCTTCGCTGTGCGAAATAACGCAATCATTTTATTTACAGGCGTTTTTTCCTCCCCTAATCAATAGCTTAATTAGCTACGAGCGTAGCGAGATAAGTATCGTACTTCGCTGTGCGAAATAACGCAACCTGGTAATTCTTCTCATTTTTTATTTACTGAACACTAAAAACTGTTCACTGAAAACTGATCACTGATGAACCTTAATCAATGGCTTAATTGGCAAACTTCGCTACATCCCCATAAAATTGAATTAGGGCTAACTCGCTGCCGTACCATTGCCCAACGTTTGAATTTGTTACCGCCTCCCTTTCCTATCATTAGTGTTGCTGGTACTAATGGCAAAGGCTCTAGTGTTGTCTTACTTGATGCCATCTTATCCGCAGCCGGTTATCGTGTCGGCCGTTATACTTCTCCTCACTTATTGCGTTATAACGAGCGTATTTGTGTTGCTGGTATTGATGCGAGTGATGAAAAAATTTGCCAGGCTTTTGAATTAATTGAAAAAGTCCGTAATGATATTTCCCTTACCTTTTTTGAGTTTGGGACTTTGGCCGCTATGTTAGTGTTTATGCACACTGATCTTGACTTGGTGGTGCTTGAAGTGGGATTAGGAGGGCGGTTGGATGCCGTGAATATTTTTGATGCTGACATTGCTTTAGTCACAGCGATAGATATAGATCATGTAGAGTGGTTAGGAAGTGATAGAGAAAGTATCGGTTTTGAAAAAGCCTGTATTTTTCGGGCGCGGCATCCTGCCGTTTGTTCTGATCCTAATCCACCGCAGAGTTTGATTAAACACGCCGAGCAGTTGCAAGCGCCGTTATATTATTTAGGCCGTGATTTTATATACAAAAAAAACACAAAAAATCGTGATAAAATGCAATTCATTAAAAACCCAAGTTTATTTAAAAACATTGGATTTTTTCATTTACCGTTACCCAGTTTACCCGGCGATTTTCAGTTGCAAAATGCAGCGGGTGTGTTGATGGTGTTAGAATTGTTAAACAAAATCCCCCCTCGATCCCTTTTATCAAAGCAGAAAAACTTTGTTGTGCCAGAATCCGCCATATCTCAAGGTTTAGTCAATGTCACGATTCCCGGGCGTTTTCAAGTTTTGCCCGGGCGCGTTACGCGCATACTTGATGTCGCACATAATCCCTTGGGGGCACAGGCTTTAAAAGAATCACTCCGTCAACATCCTTGTCAAGGTGAAACTCATGCGGTAGTGGGTATGCTTAAGGATAAAGATATTGCTGGTGTCTTCACCATGATACAAAATAGTATCACGCATTGGCATGTTGCTGCTTTAAACGCGCCTCGCAGTGCCACAGTACAGTGCCTAATGGATAATTTAATGGCTATCGGCGCAAAAAGTATTCACAGCTACTCCTCAATGACGGCCGCTTATACTCATTTACTGTCTTACGCCCAAGAAGGTGATAGAATTATTGTGTTTGGCTCATTCTACACGGTGGCTGAAGTGTTGCAGGTGGAAACGATGTTAAGTGTTACACGCCCCGAACCCCGGCAAAGAGGGGCGTGGACACTCCAATGCGATTGAAAATGTTTGATGGCTGTCTGCTCGTAGTAGGTGATTTATCACCTATTTTTGTTGATTGCGTGAGGCGATAAATCGCCTACTACAAACACTACAAACACTACAAACAGGCCTTTTCTTTAACTTTAATTTTTAATTTTTAATTTTTAATTTATTTAGCCGAGATGTTATTATTTATTAATAGTTTCATTTTAATAAATAGGTAATTCATGTATTCAAGAGATTTGAACATTGCGGATTTTGATGCCGAATTGTGGCAAGCCATACAAAACGAAGTGAGGCGGCAGGAAGAGCATCTTGAGCTGATTGCATCAGAAAATTATGCCAGCCCTCGCGTATTGCAAGCACAAGGCTCCGTTCTCACCAATAAGTATGCTGAAGGCTATCCTCGCAAACGCTATTATGGTGGCTGTGAGTTTGTTGACGTGGCGGAACAGTTGGCGATAGACAGAGCAAAGCAATTATTTAATGCCGACTATGCCAATGTGCAACCGCATTCCGGTTCACAAGCGAATGCGGCCGTGTATATGGCATTGTTACAGCCCGGTGATACCATTTTGGGCATGAGTTTGGCGCATGGTGGACACCTGACGCATGGATCGAAAGTCAATTTTTCTGGCAAATTATATAATGCCGTGCAATATGGTTTAAATAGCGATACTGGCGAAATCGACTATGAGCAAGTTGAGGCGTTGGCACTCGAACACAAGCCCAAGATGATTATGAGCGGTTTTAGTGCCTATTCGCGGGTAGTCGATTGGCAACGGTTGCGTGAGATTGCTGACAAAGTCAACGCTTATTTAGTCGCAGATATAGCGCATGTTGCAGGCCCCATTGCGGCAAGTTTGTATCCTAGTTCCGTGCCGATTGCCGATGTCACTACAACAACGACACATAAAACCTTGCGTGGGCCTCGCGGCGGCTTGATTCTCGCCAAAGCAAATCCAGAGGTTGAAAAAAAACTTAATTCGTTAGTCTTCCCCGGCACACAGGGCGGCCCATTAATGCATGTGATTGCCGCTAAAGCCGTCGCGCTCAAAGAGGCCTTACAACCGGAATTCAAAAGCTATCAAGCACAAGTCATTGAGAATGCACGGACAATGGCGGCCGTGATAATGGAGCGGGGCTATAAAATTGTATCGGGTGGTACAGATAACCATTTGTTTTTGGTTGACTTAATTGAAAAAGCTATCACCGGCAAAGTGGCCGATGCCGCGTTAGGACAAGCTAATATTACTGTGAATAAAAACACTGTCCCCAACGATCCACAAACACCGTTTGTCACCAGCGGCCTGCGTATTGGCACACCAGCCGTCACCACGCGGGGCTTGGGAACGGCCGAAGTTCGCCAAGTCGCCAACTGGATTTGTGATATTATTGACGATATAGAAAATCTTGACATGCAAGCAAAAATAAAAGCAGAAGTGCTGGCAATGTGTGCCCGTTTTCCAGTTTATGGATGGATATGACAGACGCAATAATTCCCCCAGCTTCCTCTTCTTTATCAGAGGGAGAAATCCCCCATAGCAAACCTTTATCAAAGGAGGGAATTTCTCCTACTTCATCAAATGGGGAAATCTCTCCTACCCCTCCTTCGTCGAATGAAAAAATACCTACTTTATCAAAGTTGGTAATGGGGGGATTTAATGACCAATATTACATGGCACGCGCTTTACGCTTGGCGGAACGAGGTTTATGGAGTACCGATCCTAATCCTCGCGTGGGCTGTGTTCTTGTGCGTGATGGTGAAATTGTTGGCGAAGGATGGCATCAAGCCGCCGGTGAACCCCATGCCGAAATTCATGCGTTGCAGATGGCTAAAGAAAAGGCGGCCGGGGCCACTTGTTATGTGACCCTAGAGCCTTGTTGTCATTATGGGCGCACGCCACCGTGTACTGATGCCTTGATTAAAGCCGCTGTCGGCCGTGTCGTGGTAGCAATAACAGATCCAAATCCGTTAGTGTCCAGCAAAGGCATCGAACAGTTGTTAAAAGCAGGCATTACGGTAGACACGGGCGTTTTAAGCCATGAAGCCGAACAATTAAATCCGGGCTTTCTCATGCGGATGCGCGAGAACCGCCCGTATATTCGCTGTAAGTTGGCGATGAGTTTGGATGGGCGCACGGCAATGGCTTCTGGAGAAAGCCAGTGGATTACTTCCACAGAGGCTCGCAGTGATGTGCAATGTTTACGGGCACGTAGTTCAGCGATAATGACGGGGGCTGGAACCGTGTTGGCTGATGATCCGCGACTCAGCGTACGCGTGGATGAACTGCCTTGCCAGTTGCAGCCGGATAAACAGGTTACCATTAAACAACCCTTGCGGGTAATCATTGATACTCATTTAAGTATGCCAGTGGATGCACGTATGTTGAGTCTGCCGGGACAAACCGTTATTTTTACGGCTTCAAACAGTGAGACGCTTAAATCCATGCTCGAAAAGGCGGGAGCTCACGTCATATCAGTGCCAAGTAGGGATCAAGCGGTTGATTTGCAGGCGGTGTGTCAACGGCTTGCTGAGGAATATGAAGTCAATGAGGTACATATGGAAACGGGGGCGACTTTAAGCGGTGCTATGCTACGTGCGGGTTTGATTGATGAGGTGGTAATTTACATGGCACCTATTTTAATGGGTAATAAGGCACGCGGATTGTTTAATTTGCCTGATATTGAACGCCTCAATCAACACATTCCACTAGATATTGTTGAAATACGTGCTGTCGGCAATGATTGGCGTATTACAGCTCACCCGATTAATACGCGATAAGGCGCTAGGTATTAGAAACCAAGGTTTGATTATAAAAATGTTTTTGAAAGTGAAATTTTTGAAATAAATTTGCATCGCAATTTTTTGCCATTTTAACCCCAATATAAATTTATTTTTATCTGTATTTTTTATTATTTTTATTTAAGCTGTCAAAATAATAAAAATTTAACAAATCAATCTTATTATAAATAAAAAGTATTATGTTGATAACTGATTAATTTTAAATGAAATTAATCGAATATTATTTCCAATAATGTCTATTGTCAAACGAACTGCTATCCGACGATGAGTTACCTAGAAAAACGCGCTCGCTCTCACTTGAGGAGATTCAACCTTGACATTGCACAAAGACACAGAACAATCCCCGCTCAGTGCTCCCACAGAATCATCCGATGCCGGCCCAAACAAACCTAACGCCTCCCCAATCTCGCTCAAACGCTTAGCCATCAAGGGTTCGGCTTGGGTCATGTTCGGCTTTGGCATGGCGCAGGTATTGCGGCTTGGGGGAAATGTCGTCTTGACTCGGTTGTTGACTCCGGAAGTGTTTGGCATTATGAGCATTGTCGGGGCCTTGCTCATGGGTCTGCAGATGTTCTCTGATGTTGGCCTCCGACCTAATATTATTCAGAACCCGCGTGGCGAAGAGCCTGTATTTATACGCACAGCTTGGAGTATTCAAGTCATTCGCGGATTCATACTTGCGTCGCTGGCTGCTATATTGGCTTGGCCTCTGGCTTTTATCAACGGTGAACCAAGCCTGGTTTTAATAACAATGGTAGCCGGACTAACCGCCATCATATCGGGTTTTCACTCAACGTGGCTGTTAGTTTACTATCGTCGTATGGTTTTAAATAAGTTGGTTTTCCTCGACTTGACCGGCCAATTTCTCAGTATTGTAGTTATGGTTGTATGTGCTTGGTATTTTCGCTCTGTCTGGGCGCTCGTCTTAGGTAGCTTTGTAGGTAGCACCGTGAAACTCGTTGCCAGCCATACGGTACTTTCTGGCGTTCCCATGCGGTTTCTGTGGGAAAAAGAAGCCGTCTACGAACTTATTCGGTTTGGTCGCTGGATATTTATTAGTACCGCGCTGTATTTTCTAGCGGTTCGCCTTGATATCTTCGTTTTCGGCAGCTTTGCGGGCATGACTATGCTAGGCATTTTTGTGCTGGCCAAAAATTTGTCGCGTCTCGTAGTAGAGGCACTTATGAAGTTGTCCTCTACTGTTCTTTTGCCAGTTTACTCCCGTCTCGCCGAGCGAAGTACAAAAGCGTTACGCACCCGCACATTCAAGATAAGGGCCGTGCTGCTTGCACTTTTTTTGCCACCGCTGTGGGCAATCATCTTGTGGGGACATCATATTATTGACTTTCTCTATGATGATCGCTACAAAGACGCGGGCTGGATGCTGCAAATTTTTGCTGCCGGCGCAATCGCAACCGCCATTCGTGCCACAATAGAGCCCGTACTTTTGGCGGTAGGTAATTCTTTTCGGCATATGATCGGTACAGCAATTATCCTTTGTTTACAGATTGCGAGTATGAGTGTTGGTGCAATTTTAGCGGGGGTGCCTGGTTTTGTTGTGGGTATGGCACTGACTGATTGGCTTTACTATCCTGTGTTAGCGTACCTTATTCGTCCTTACGGCGTATGGTTACCTTTTTTAGATGCGGTGGCGTTTGGAAGTTCTGTTGTCGTCATTGGACTGCTTTGGTGGATGAATTAATTAATTCGCAAGCTTTCCTTTATGAGCTTTTGGCTTTCCAAGAAAGCCCACCTAGCCTACCTTTGCAACGTTAAGTTTTCCTTTATGGGCTTTTGGCTTTCCAAAAAAGCCCACCTAGCCCACCTTTGCAACGTTCTTTTTAAAAAGAGCCTACCTAGCCCACCTTTGCAACGTTAGGTTTTCCTTTATGGGCTTTTGGCTTACCAAGTAAGCTCACCTAGCCCACCTTTGCAATGGTTAAGTTCCCTCTTGAAAGGGGGGTAGGGTGTGGTTTTTTTGTATTTTTTGGAGGAACATACGCCCATAACGTGCCACTCAACCAGCTACCAAGTCCCCATCACTTTTCTTTTAACTTTTCTAAAAAAATTAAAAGTCTTGATGTATAACGGTTTTTATAACCAGAACGATTTTGTTTTATAATCGTATTGAGACAGAATGGCTTGGGTTTCTGGCGGACAAGGAAGCCTTGGATGTAATTTAATTATGCTACGTCTGATTCTTCTGGCTTCTTTAAGAATCGCCTGATCATACTCCACTTCCAAAAAATAAAATATCCTTGCCATTTCATGTTGAGTCTGACTAATAATGTCTTCGTATTTGACATCAAGCATGGGCACTTCATTTTTAGGTTTTTCAAGTTGAACCCCGTTTTCATGCAGGGTCCAAAGTCTGAGAATTTATTCTTCTGGCATATTTTTCCACAACAGTTCATCTGCTGGGAAAAATGTTGCACTTCTGACAACAGGAAATGGGTGTCGAATCAGATGAATAAATTCGAAGCCCTGAAAATGTTCTTTTAAGAAGGGCACAATTTCTGGCTCGATCTGTTGAAAGGGTTTTTGATCGCCTATCCCCACAGGAGATTTTCTTTGTGTACGGGTTTGATTTTGCCAACCCCATTTTCCATAATGGATTTTTGGAGGATGACAAAATTTTCTAAGAGCCTGTTCAATATCTTTTGAGGAGAAGAGAGAAAAAAGCAAGAGCGACCATTTGAAGAGAAGTTTCGAGTTTTCGTTCACAATTCTTCCAAAGCCGTCTGCATTTATCTAACCAAGCAAATGAACGTTCGACAACCCATCTTTTTGGAATGACTTCAAAAGTGTGAAGTTCATTTCGTTTAGCTATTTATACATCTGAACCTAATATTTCTTTAACTTTAGAAGAAACATTTTTGCAGGTATAACCTCCATCTGCTAAGACATTAACTACATTAGAAAGGAAACTAGAAGCACTTTTAAAAGCTTCCAAAGCACCTTCTCGATCACTAATATTAGCTTTCGTTAAATGAATTGCATGAGGAAGACCTTGAGTATCAACCGCAATGTGTCGTTTGATTCCAGAAACATTCTTTCCGGCATCATATCCTTTTTCTTCGGCAGTCTCGCTATTTTTGACGCTTTGTGCGTCAATAATAACAAAGCTGGTTTTCTGTTGACGTCCATCTATTAGGAAATAACCAACTATTTCAGTGAGCAATGTTTCTAATAAGCTTTTATTTTCTCGTTCTTTTCTATTGCTCCAAATTCTAAAATATTCATGAACGGTTCTCCATTTCTGAAAATCGCTAGGAAGCATTCGCCATTGACAACCCTTTTTTAGGACATATAAAATTCCACAGAAAACATGGCCTATAAATAAACGATTCTTGGCCTAGTTTGCTTCCGAAATGACTCCAATTGGAAGCGGATTTTTTCAAATTGTTCTCGACTGATATCACTTGGGTAGTTCTTTCTCATCTTCTTTTCCTTCTTGTTGGTTAAAAAATGAATATTGTAACAGCTTTTCGAGATTTTGAACAGGCTCTAAAGGGGTTTTGTCTTTGGAAAGTGAATCCGTGTATTTTTCAAGAGTCCGATTCATACCGACGGGCGTATCATAATGACAGGGCACGATATCTAAATCATTATGGAACCGATACAGTATCCAGACAATATCGGATTCGTTGGACACGAAAATATTAGGATGAAGGTTCATCAACCTCATCAGTTGTGTGGAACCGCTACGTTTATTGCCAACCATAAAACGGCTTTCGTCATAATGCTATCCTTTTTTAAGGAAAAATTAAAACATTAAAAATTAATAGATTAATTAAGTAGGTACGCATAAATCATTTTTGGTGACGGTTTGTAGTAGTCGCTGGTTTGTAGTAGTCGCTTTAGCGACTATTACTGCTCGTTATGTTAAAATATTTTTGTTGTATGCGAATTAAGGGTTAAATTTCATCTTCTGAAATCAATGACTTATAAAAACGTATTGATTGAAAGTTATTTTATAAGTCTTTTTTAGGCTAAAGTTTTGCGGAGCAAAACTTTAGCCTAAAATGTTCATTCTTCATTTTTCAGCTCGATATTCGCACTGTAAAAAACGCAACTTATGTGTAGTACAGTATCTCTGAGACACTCCACCACTCAATGCCATTAAGTTAAGCCTAAAAACGTTCTTTTGTGTTGCCCACCATCGTCGTATTTTGGGGCCGGCAAGAAAAAACACCTGTATGGATTTATTCTTAATTTAATGGCATTGACTCCACCACTACGAGTACGAGATTCAATTTATTTTCACGGTTTTGAAGTACGACTCGTATCATAAGCAACAGGCAAAGGGAGTGAAAAGTGATGGGCTTAAGAATAAAATGGAATTACCAATCACCAATAACCAATTACCAATTACCAAGGAATCAGCTGACGATCACGGAAAAATCCGCCCGACGGCCCACCATCAGGCAATGTGGCTAACCATCTGATGGTGTCTGTGCCTTCTTCAACATTGCGGGTGGCATTGGGGCCGCCCATATCGGTACGCACCCAGCCCGGACACATTGAGTTAATGAGGACATTAGTGTCTTTGAGTTCATCAGCAAATAATCGCGTCAAGGCATTCAAGGCAGTTTTGGATGTCCGGTAGGCCGGACAACCGCCATTCATATCACTCAATTGTCCCATGCCGCTAGACATGTTGACTATGCGCCCATAATTGTTTTTTATCATCATGGGAATGAATGTTTGACAGAGGTGGAAGGGGCCGTATAAATTGGTTTCCATCGCTGCGCGTAACGTGTCCACGGTGCTGCTCAAGGCATTGTCCATTTTACCCGGAAATATCCCGGCGTTGTTGACTAAAATGTCTAAGCGTCCATACTGTTCGCGGACAAAGGTTTCCATGTGCTTGAGACTGTCTTCATTTGTTACGTCTAGTTGATGAAATATGACATTTATTCCTTGTTTTTCAAGTTGTTGTTTGGATTGTTCACCTTTAGCACTGTCACGGCTACTGAGTATCACAGTGATACCGAGTTTTGCGAGTTGTCTGCACGCTTCTAGGCCTATACCTCGGTTTGCGCCCGTGACTAGCGCGATTTTGTTATTAGTATTAGTCATAAATATTGGTCATTGGTCATTGGTCATTGGTGATGTTTTTCGGGCATAAACCTCTGAGGTTTGGCAAACCTTGGAAGTTTATAAGCACCAAGATAAAAATAATACACCCCAAAAGCCAATAGCTAAAGCAATTGGCTAAAAGCGAAAGTACCCTAAAGGGTACTGACATCACGTCAGAGTTTAGTCCGCTCCAAAAGCCAATAGCTAAAGCAATTGGCTAAAAGCGAAAGTACCCTAAAGGGTACTGACATCACGCCAGAGTTTAGTCCGCTCCAAAAGCCAATAGCTAAAGCGATTGGCTAAAAGCGAAAGTACCCTAAAAGGTATTGACATTGCGTCAGAGCTTAGTCCACTCCAAAAGCCAATAGCTAAAGCGATTGGCTAAAAGCGAAAGTACCCTAAAGGGTACTGACATCACGTCAGAGTTTAGTCCACTCCAAAAGCCAATAGCTAAAGCGATTGGCTAAAAGCGAAAGTACCCTAAAGGGTACTACTACATCACGTCAGTGTTTAGTCTGCTTTAGCAGAGTTAAGCTTAACGCCTTGACATTTATCTCAAGACGTAAAGGGCCTGTTATTTTTGGAAAAGTTCCTATACTTTGCGCGGCAAAAAACTTAACTTTTAACACACCCCTTGCATATCCTCTATCAATGTGAGTTAGCAATGCAAATTAAAGGTTGAATTGAATCAGAAAAAATCAATGAATTATAAAACTTCTTGATTGAAAGTGATTTTATATGTCTTTGTTCATTCTTCATTTTTAATTTTTCATTCTTAATTAGCATTACCACGATTTTATTTCCCTCTTTTCCGAGGTTAGGGGTGTGTAAAAAGTCCAAATCTTAACCGTGTGCAGTATAACAAGTTGAATATTTTGGAAAAGTCCTTAAACATTGACACAGGGCCGTTAGAAAACCCACAGAAAAATTAGTTTATTTTGCAAAGCTTCCATTCGGTTCACCAATTCGTTGATCCTCACTATATAAAATCACGCTATGTCTAAACTCTCCACAGAAACCGCAAAACGCCGTACTTTTGCCATTATTTCTCACCCCGACGCGGGTAAAACCACGGTGACTGAAAAACTTCTTCTATTTGGTGGCGCGATTAAATTAGCCGGCACCGTCAAAGGCCGTAAAGCGGCCCGTCATGCCACCTCCGATTGGATGGAGTTGGAAAAACAACGCGGTATTTCGGTCACGTCATCGGTGATGCAATTTCCTTATCAAGGCATCATTATTAATTTATTAGATACGCCCGGGCACGAGGATTTTTCAGAAGACACTTATCGCACGCTCACGGCCGTCGATTCGGCCTTAATGGTGATTGATTCAGCAAAAGGTGTCGAGGAACGCACCATTAAATTAATGGATGTGTGCCGACTACGCGATACGCCGATTTTAACCTTTATCAATAAATTGGATAGGGATGGCCGCGAACCGATTGATTTATTGGATGAAATTGAAAGTGTCCTCAAAATTCGCTGTGCGCCTATCACCTGGCCTATCGGCATGGGCAAGTATTTTAAAGGCATTTATCATTTTTTAAAAGACAGTGTGACTTTATTTGAGCATGGCAAGGGCGCGATAGCCAGTGAAGGAAAACATTATACCAATCTTGATGACCCACAACTGGTGGCCGAATTGGGGCAAACTACCCTTGATGAGTTAAAAGAAGAAATTGAATTGGTGCAGGGGGCCAGTCATTCCTTTGATTTGGAGGAATTTTTAGCGAGTGAATTAACGCCGGTGTTTTTTGGTTCGGCCTTAAATAATTTTGGAATCAAGGCCTTGCTGGATAGTTTTATTCAGTCTGCACCACCGCCACAGCCGCGCCCAACCATTACTCGTACCGTTGCGCCCGATGAAGAAAAGTTTTCGGGCTTTGTGTTTAAGATTCAAGCCAATATGGATCCGGCCCACCGTGATCGTATTGCCTTTTTGCGCGTCTGCTCTGGGCAATATAGTAAGGGTATGAAAATGCGCCATCTGCGTTTAAATCGGGATGTGCAAGTTGCTAACGCTTTGACTTTTATGGCGGGAGAACGCGAACATGCCGAGGAAGCTTGGCCGGGCGATATTATCGGTTTGCACAATCACGGCACCATTCAAATCGGCGACGCTTTTAGCCAAGGCGAAGAGTTGAAATTTACCGGCATTCCCCATTTTGCGCCCGAAATTTTCCGCCGCGCCCGTTTACGTGATCCGTTGCGAATGAAGGCGCTGTTAAAAGGCCTACAGCAACTCAGTGAAGAAGGCGCGACGCAATTATTCCGCCCATTAAGTAATAATGATTTGATTTTGGGCGCGGTGGGCATATTGCAATTTGATGTGGTAAATTGGCGCTTAAAAAATGAATATGGAGTGGAGTGTCGTTTTGAAGCGGTGCAAGTTGCCACCGCTCGATGGGTGAATTGTGATGATGACAAAAAACTCGAAGAGTTTAAAAGAAAAGCGTTTAGTAACCTCGCCTTAGATGGGGCTGATAATCTAACCTATATTGCACCCACAAAGGTTAATTTATCATTGACAGAAGAACGTTGGCCTGATATAAGTTTTTTTGCAACCCGCGAACATTAAATAAGAGTTGGAATACAAAGCTTTAGCTTTGTAAAACGGCCCTTTTGGGGGTCATGTTGTCATTTTAAAACCTTTGAATTTGAAGCCTGCCCTATTTCGCTCTACTATTCACTTTTGAACGCTTCAGGAGAAAGCTTTGCGAGAATAAGCACCGCCTACCAGTGGCCGATTTGTGCGCGTGGGTGCAAGGCTTTGGGTGGCTCCCGAATTGACGCGCCGTTTCGGGAGCATCACGCCCTGTCATTGAGCGGGTAGTCCTAAACAAGTCGTGATTTTTGAATGTTAAGTCCAAGGCAACGAATAGGAGCATGACAGACCAAAAATACGCGCCTAATTTATTCAAAATGACCAAAATAAGGTAGGAAACATGCCAATGAAAAAACGCTTCTATTTCCCAGTGCTAGCCACGTTGGGCTTATTGTCTTTGGTTGCGAAGACTCGTTATATGATTCCGACTCACCAGACGTTAAAGCAACGGTTTTGGTGCAAGGTTCACCCATTCACGGTGGCTCTAACGGTATCATTTTTGACAGTGATAACCAGTTATACATCGCGAGTATTGTCAGCCGCAAAATTTATCGTGTGGATCGGGAAACGGGTGAGATACTCAAAACGTTTGGTACTGAACAGGGTGTGGAAGGGCCAGACGATCTTATCGTTGGGCCTGATGGTTTGATTTACTGGACCTCCGTTTTCACCGGTGAGATAGGCCGACTTTCGCCAGAGGGTATTAAGACAGGCCAGTTTTTGCCCCCCTTCGTTAACCCCATCACCTTTTCCGACGATGGCCGTCTGTTCGTCGCCTTAAATTTCTTTGACAGTGGTTTGTACGAACTCGATCCAAATATGGTTGCGCCACCTCGCCTCATTGATAAAAATATGGCCCTAAACGGCATGGCTTTTGGGCCAGATGGGTTATTATATGCGCCGTACATAGCCAAGGGCCAAATAGTCAGCGTGGATGTCGAGCAAGGAACTACCACCGTTATCGCTGAAGGCTTTCAAGTCCCGGCCACTGTGAAGTTCGACTCGCAGGGGCGTATGTACTCGGGTGACGTTCCAACGGGCGAAATATTCCGCATTGACCGACAGACAGGTAGTAAAGAAGTTATTGGCCAAACGACGTTTGGAATAGATAACCTTGCCTTTGATTCTGATGATCGCCTTTTTGTGTCAAATTCCCATGATGGCTCTATTGTCGAAATTCTTTCCAATGGGAGTACGCGAACAGTGGTACCCGCTGGTATGATCGCGCCCGGCGGGGTTTCGGTGCAGCCTCGTGCTGATGGCGTGTCCGTTTTTGTAGCTGACGTATTTAGCCTTATCGAGTTCGATGGACAAACTGGTGAAGAAAGGAGCGTTGAGCGGGATGATCTCTTGCCGGGCGGACTCACAAGCCCAATGACGATTTCACCCGATGGTGATAACTTCGTGTTGTCATCATGGTTGTTCTCCATTGTACAGGTTTGGAATCCGAAGACTCGCGAGGTGCTGGAAGAATATAAGGACTTTGCTGTGCCGCTCAATGCGATCCGATTTCAAAACGATCTTGTTGTCATTGAACTAGGAGCAGATCATAAGAAGCCGCGGGTGATTTTGGTAAATGCCACTGAGCGTATCACGCTGGCAGATGCTACCCACGGACTCGAAATGCCGATAGGACTCGCTGCCAAAGACGGTAACTTGTGGCTCAGCGAATGGGCCAGTGGCAAAGTGCTACAGATTGTAAGCGATGGGGTGCCGCTCTCGGCCCCCATTGAGGTAGCTACAGAACTGTCGTTTCCTGAAGGTATCGCTGTCGAGCCAGACGGAAAACTGTTGGTCGTTGAAACCGGGGCCGGTCGTCTATCACGCATTGCTCCAAAGACGGGTAAAGTGAGTACAGTAGTAGAAGGACTTGAATTGGGTGGTGAAGCCATCCCCAATACGCCATCTACCTATATTTTTAACGACGTAGCGGTTGATCCTTCGGGTGTTATCTACGTCACTGGTGACGTTGCGAATGTTCTCTATCGTATCAAATAAAGGCCGAGGCTTTTTAAACATAACTAACTTGCTTTAGCTTTGTAGAATTGTCGTCATGAGCTTTAGCTTTGTAAGAGTTGGAATACAAAGCTTTAGCTTTGTAAGAATTGTTTCCGTCCAAAGCTTTAGCTTTGTAAGAGTTGTTTCCGTCCAAAGCTTTAGCTTTGTAAAACGGCCCTTTTGGGGCCATGTTGTCATTTTAAAAGCTTTAAATTTAAAGCTGGCCCTATTTTGCTCTACTATTCACTTTTGAACGTTTTTATTGCTCCAAACTTTTGGTTCAATTGCTGACATTGGGGCGTAGACTGGGAACAAATGGTTTGATGTAGAGCAATCGTTGTCCCATAAACTCTCATATCAACTTTCTAGGCGTGGACTCACTGCCAGCAACAAACGCAAATGTAACTGGCTTGAGCACCCTAGCTGAGAGAGCAAAACTCTTCGAGTATTAACCCGTTAGGGTTTGGCTCTCGAAGCCAAACGGTTGGAGTACAAAGCTTTAGCTTTGTAAGAGTTGTTTCCGTCCAAAGCTTTAGCTTTGTAAAACGGCCCTTTTGGGGCCATGTTGTCATTTTAAAAGCTTTAAATTTAAAGCAGGCCCTATTTCGCTCTACTATTCACTTTTGAACGCTTCAGGAAAAAGCTTTGCGAGAATAAGCACCGCCTACCAGTGGGTGCGAGGCTTTGGGTGGCCCCCAAATTGACGCGCCGTTTCGGGAGCATCACGCCTTGTCATTGAGCGGTGAGTTCTAAACAAATAGTGATTTTGGAATGTTAAGTCCAAAGCCAAAGCTTTAGACTCCAACTTAATCGTAGTCCTAAATAAGTAGTGATTTTGGACTGTTAAGTTACCTCGTTCCCAAACGAAATCACGAGCGAAGCAAGATCACCTCTGGTTGGGAATCACTTGGGCTTTGCTCCGCAAAGAGTGTAGATGAGAATTGTTTTGTTTATTAAAAATAATTCCCGACTACCTCCTGCCACCTCGTTGAGGGCCATGTTGTCATTTTATTTCCGTCAAAATTGGTGCATGCCCGAATTTGTGCGTGTGGGTGCGTGGCTTGGTGCGGCCCCCGAATTGACGCGCCGTTTCAGGAGCATCACGCCTTGTCATTGAGCGGTGAGTTCTAAACAAATAGTGATTTTGGAATGTTAAGTCCAAAGCTAAAGCTTTGGACGGAAGTGTCACTAAGTCCCTGTGCATAAATAATCGGGTATTTAGAAACCCAGTATTGTTTGAAAAAACGCCGGTGTCACCTCGAATAAAATACCTGAAAATTTATGCATCGGTACTTAGATTTTATTAAAGCCGGGATTTTTTCATCCTTGTTTATACTCAATCCTTGTATAGATATTCAGATAATTATTTAGTCCCCTTTAGGGGACTTAAGCTTTCAGCTGCCAAAGAAATTATTTTTCTGAAAATCTATAGTTTCCTCGTTCCCAAACGAAATCACGAGCGAAGCAAGATCACCTCTGGTTGGGAATGACTTGGACTTTGCTCCGCAAAGAGTGTAGATGAGAACGGTTTTGTTCCTTAAGAAAGAAATCCCGACTACCTCCGGCTACCTCGTTGAGGGCCATGTTGTCATTTTATTTCCTTCAAATTTTATGCATGCCCTCTTTCGCTCTACTCTCGGTAAGCGCGACGGTGCCTTGATAATTAATTAAGGCTGCCAAGTCAGTTTCGGTGATTTTTTCAATTTAAAAAAGTTTGTCTTGGTGTTTGGAAAAATTTTTGAGTTGTTCGACAAAGCTAAAGCTGATGACGACAGCACCTGCGATTGGTTCGGCAAATTGGGCGGTGAAATCGCGGCGGAGTTTGGAAGGCACGAGGGGGCACTAGGATCATTCAATGGGAAAGGGTGAATGGGTAATGGGTAATGGGAGAAATAAAAAGATATGCCAACCAGATATTCTCATAATATAATCAATTATTTACTAAAAGTATGGCCGTTATGGCACTTGGGCCTAGTTACCTATTACCTATTACCTATTACCAATATGACCAAACCAAAATCATCCCATTCAATGACCCCAGTGCCGGGCACCGCCTTTTTAAAAAACGACGACATCGTGATTTACAGCGGCTTTTATACACCGTTAGCCGTGCATCATCATCAACACGGGCACAACATGCTTATATTGTCACACACCGCCCCGATTGATTTATGATCAACGCGACTAAAGCGACTACCCTTTTGGCTACACCCCACCCTACAAGCATTCACTGATTACCTACAACCCCGCTATGAAAACGCAATAGCGCATATGGACATACTGATTGCCAAGTCCGAAAATGTGCGCTGACGTATTTAGGCAAAGACGCAGTGATTGTACATCCTCCCGGTGACACAGCGCGTTTAACTTGGCAAGGCCAAGGCGATTACTATACTAATGATAAATGAAAAATGACTAGATTAGTCATAAGTATATAATTTTACCTGAAATTTAATGACCTGTTGGCCCTTCGGAATGATCACGGATTTGAAGTACGTTCCATATATTATAATTAATGAACCGTTTATACCCCTTAAAAATAGTGGATTTAACGATTCAAGCCCCAAAAACGCCTCATCATCACCTCAGGCGAATAAGAATTACAGCGATTACAAAGACTTGCTAAAAATGTTGCGACGCTGTAGTTTTTCAGATATTTGGTGGCTCAAAACCTCCGAGGTTGCTCTCGCTTAAGCTTCGCTCTGAACATCGTTCCGAGCGAAGCGAGATAAGTTTGGTAAACCTCGGAGGTTTGCCCCCGGATTTTTCCGAACAACTATACTCCGCACCGGCACAAATTGCGCTTTTGTCATTTCGAACGGATGTGAGGAATCTTCTTGAAATGACTCAAGATTTCTCGCTTCGCTCAAATGACAAAAAAACTCAGTTTATGACGGTACCCAGTATAACTATACTTTGCACGGTAGAAAATTGGACTAAAAACACCTCCCTAAATCCCCTGACGTAAGGGGACTTTTCCACGGTTTTACTCCCCTCTTGAGCTATTCTATGCACATAAATTGCCTTAATATTAGTGTTTGTAAAAATTTATCCCCAATTTCATTGGGTTTTGGGCGGTTGGAATTCGTTCCTCACCCGAATGTTCCAATCAAAAATCGCTGATAAATCAATTAAATAAAAAAAAGAAAAAATGTGTGCGTAGAGTCGCCTCTTGAGAGGGGTAGGGGGGTTACTAATTGTTAATATTTAATTGTTAATAATTAATAATTAATTATTAATAATTAATAATTAGTAAGGGGTGGGGGTGTGTCAGGGGGGTCAAATCCTAACCGTTTGCAGTACACACATACCTAAATACGAAGACTTTGGCATGTCACCATTAGAATCTATGGTGGCTGGCAAACAGGTGGTTGGTGTAGCAGGGGGGGTTGTTAGAAACTGTGATATCGCAATAAACAGAAATTTTGCTTGAGCCACCGCCAAGCATTGATGCGATTTGTAAGACAGTAGAAACGATGATAGGACTTACGCATTGACAAAATAAATTTCTTGAGTATTCAATCAGTTACGTCTAAAAGGCCTAGACCTTTATTTGGAAAGTTTTAAAATAAAATAAATTGGTTACTTTGCTGAGTGCGTAAGTCTAGATGACACCACAACGGGCGTTGAATATGCGCTGGACTTGTGAGGCACAAGCCCAGCGTTTTCGGACGAAAATATTCTTGGAAAAAATGCTGCAACAAATTTTTTGCCGATGGCGAATAGCGAATAACGAATGGCGAATGGCGAATGGCGAATGGAACCAAAGCAAGTTCCTCTTAAATCAGTTTTCATTTTTCATTTTCCAACACGCTCCCCAAAAATCCCCGTCCCTATGCGTACAAACGTTGCTCCCTCCGCAATTGCAGCCACCATATCACCAGTCATACCCATCGACAACGTATCAAGCGCCAAGCCCGACTCCTGCAACTTAAGATAAGCGATACGCAAGGCTCGAAAAGGAATACGCTGCTGCTCAAAATCTTGACAAAGTGTTGGCAAAGCCATCAAACCACGCAAGCGCAAGCGCGGCAACTCTGCAATCGCCTGAGCTAAAGTGGGCAAATCAGTCAAATGGACTCCTGATTTTTGGGTTTCTTCACTAATATTAACCTGAATACACACATTCAAAGGCGGAAAATTCTCCGGCCGCTGTGCATTCAAACGTTGAGCATGTTTCAACTTATCCAACGACTGCACCCAATCAAAATTTTCCGCAATCAAACGGGTTTTATTACTCTGCAATGGGCCTATAAAATGCCACTCCAATGGATAATCGCGCAAAGCATCGATTTTTGGTACAGCCTCTTGCAAATAATTCTCACCAAAGCAAGTTTGACCACTATTGAATGCCGTTACAATATCCTCAACCGGGCGAGTTTTACTCACAGCCAACAACCGTATGCTCCCAGGGGAACGAGCAAATTGCCGCGCCGCCTCAGCAATACGTTTTCTTACTTTTTTTATCCTGGTGAGGGCATCAGAAATCATAAAAATTCTCTGGATTGAGGCGACTCATTCATATAGCGCAAAATGCACCACTGTCAAATCGCCTTAAAAACTATTGGAGAAAAACATTCGTTCCTAGCTTGTCTTGCACTCGAAGGGCTACTTCACCTTCTCAAAGGCGCGATTATCTTTGCGTAAAACTACCCCAAAAGAATTTAATAAGTCCATATAAAAATTAAACTCACTTCGCCCTCCCTAAAAGCTAGGACTTACGCATTGACAAAATAAATTTATTAAGTATTCAGTGAGTTACTTCTAAAAGGTCGATGCCTTCTATTCACGACAAAATCAACCAGTTAGTTACCTGAGTGCGTAAGCCCTAAAGGCTTGATCTATACTAGGACTCACGCCTTGAAAAATTTTACTCATACAGTATTCAATCATTTATGCACTTACAAAAAAAATAACACACCCCTTGCATCCCCGGAAAAGAGGGGACTTAACCGCGGTTTAACATCCCGGTTCAAAGGGGCTAGGGGTGTGTAGTGGGTACACTATATAGTATGGAGGCTCTTTCATCTAAAAAGCCAATGCCTTTAAATAGGCAATTTTTAAAAATAACAAAACTGTTAATTAGATTAGTGCGTCAGTCCTAAAGTTATACTTTGCACGGCTAAAAACTGGACTAAAAATCCACCCCTTGCATCCCCAAAAAAGAGGGGACTTTTCCACTGGTTGACTTACATCGAGAGAGGGGTGTGTAAAAAGCTAACCGTGCGCAGTATACTTCACTGTGTACAATCGGCCCTCAGTCAAGTAGGTACATGAAAGCAAGATACTGAATTTGCACAATAAATCATCCATCAAAGCGCCATCATGGCAAACTTATTAAAATGAGTGTACGCTTGCTTTTCAAATCCGCTATGGAATTTTACCAGCTTAAAAAAACCATTTTGGTGTATGGTTGGAGGACAGATCACATACTGCCCTCCTCAAAGGGGGCAACATAAATGAATAGGGGCGGTTTTTTTGCGATTGCAAACCCTTTAAAAAGACACCGCGCCCCGACGGCGACGGCATCGAATTATTTTAGGACTGACGCACTGAAGCAAATAACTAATTGACTAAACCAGACGCACTCAGGCAAATAATTTCTTTTTTATATAGCACACTGATCCAGGCAAAAGTTTTTGCGAAGCAAAAACTTTTACTTAGATCATAAATTATCTCGCTTCGCTCGGTAACTTCGTAAAGCGTTTTTTTATCTCGATTCCTTCTTTTTGAACCTGAGAACCGTGACACACGCCTAAATGGGGGTAACTTGGTTCCAAGCGGAACGAGATAAGAGCTACTATGCTCTCGCCCGTTACCTCGTTTATAAAGGAGCTTAGTATAGGCCAAAGTTTTTTAATAATACGTTCGCCTAAAATTGACTTAATTGACATCACGCGCCCCTAGACAAAACGGCGTTTTACAGACAACTCACAAAATCTGTCAATGAATTTCATTTATGAATGCGTCAGTCCTATATTTATTGACTTACATCAACAAGACGTCATGGCGCGAATATGGGCATTGAGGCGGCTTTTATGACGAGCGGCCTTGTTTTTATGAATTAAACCCTTATTAGCCATGCGGTCAACTAGGGGCACCGCGGCTTGATAAGCCGCTTGTGCCTCTGCTTGATTGCCAGCCGCAATGGCTTTAACTACTTTTTTTACAGAAGTACGCAACATAGAACGCTGACTGGTATTATGTTGACGATGCTTTTCAGCTTGCCGAGCGCGTTTTCTCGCTTGTGCAGAATTAGCCAATGTGTGACTCCTATCAGTTTAAAATCTGGATTATCTCGTATATTTAATGACTTATCAAGTGCTATCAAGCTATTTTGATTTTTTTTAATTGTAATTTATTGACTGCACTTTTACCATTTCTTAAAGTGGAGTTGATTATCCATGCGGATGTTCAAGTAGACTGAAATCAGTTTTGCTCTTTCCAGCAACCCCGCAGTCTCGCGGCATAACACTGTTGAAAGCCTGTTCAAAAATGTTCAATTATTTCGTACCCTTTGCGTACTCGGACGAGCCACAAAATACGTCTTTATGGCGTTAGTCGCCCTTAGAACAGCGTCCCCATATCCTAAGTTCCTAATAAATAAGAACAGACAAATATAAAGTCTGCGTAATATAAACAGGAGGTTTGATATGAAACAAGGTTCGCATGTTGGTGCAGATGGTTGGATGGGATGCCAGAGTCAAAAAAGCTTGACAGTTTTAAAATAACGTTTATAATGCGCGGCTCCTTTGTAACACCACCGACATTGAGTGGTTGGATGGGGAAGAAGCCAAGCGAAATTGAATAATTATAAACCGAGTCAAAAAAGCTTGACAGTTTTAAAACAACGTTTATAATGCGCGGCTCATTTGTAACACCACCGACATTGAGTGGTTGGATGGGTAAACCGAGTCAAAAAAGCTTGACAGTTTTAAAATAACGTTTATAATGCGCGGCTCCTTTGTAACACCACCGACATTGAGTGGTTGGATGGGGAAGAAGCCAAGTGAAATTGAATAATTATAAACCGAGTCAAAAAAGCTTGACAGTTTTAAAATAACGTTTATAATGCGCGGCTCCTTTGTAACACCACCGACATTGAGTGGTTGGATGCGGAAGAAGCCAAGCGATAATTAATTCTATTATAAACCGAGTCAAAAAAAGCTTGACAGTTTTAAAATAACGTTTATAATGCATGGCTCCTTTGTAACACCACCGACATTGAGTGGTTGGATGCGGAAGAAGCCAAGCGATAATTAATTCTATTATAAACCGAGTCAAAAAAAAGCTTGACAGTTTTAAAATAACGTTTATAATGCACGGCTCCTTTGCAACAATACAGGTAAGACAATATAAGTTGTCGGTGATTTTTTAGGTGAGGTAAAAAAACTCTTGTGTGCTAAATTATAGCACCTGTTTATTAGAGTTTACATGTTCTTTAAAAAATTAGATCAAGTAATTTGTGTGGGTACTTGCGTTGATAGATTGAAACAATAGAAAAAAATCAATGCAAGAAACCTTGCTCAATTTGAGTGTAACTTTTGCGTTGAACAGTAAAATTGCAACTATTTAAACTGAAGAGTTTGATCATGGCTCAGATTGAACGCTGGCGGCATGCTTAATACATGCAAGTCGAACGGTAACATGCCCTTCGGGGTGATGACGAGTGGCGGACGGGTGAGTAATGCATAGGAATCTACCCAGTAGACGGGGAACAACTTGGGGAAACTCAAGCTAATACCGCGTAAGCCTTACGGGGGATAGCGGGGGACTTTTTAGGAAGCCTCGCGATATTGGATGAGCCTATGCCGGATTAGCTAGTTGGTGGGGTAAAAGCTTACCAAGGCTACGATCCGTAGCTGGTCTGAGAGGACGATCAGCCACACTGGGACTGAGACACGGCCCAGACTCCTACGGGAGGCAGCAGTAGGGAATATTGGACAATGGGCGAAA
>NBMI01000271.1 GCA_002085445.1 Candidatus Parabeggiatoa sp. nov. 2 | reverse complement strand
TGGACTCCTTCCTCAATTGACTCAAGTTGCGCTCTTGTTTAGTCCTTTGTCGAAGGCTTATCTAGCCGAGATTTGTGGTAGCGGTTTTTGGCGAGAAAATATGACGTTTTTGAAATACTTGATTCTCTGATGAATATTTTGCAGTTTAGTACAATGGATTAACTTCATTCCCTGATTGATAAATCGGCATTTTGGGAATGATTCAGAATCTTAAAATGCTTTGAATTGACAGAGTATCATTTTAATATCCACTTTAAAAATCCTGGAATGAAGCTAATCCGTTGTACTAGACTTGCACTGGTTTATTCGTTTATCCCCGTCATTCGTTGTACTCATTTTTGGTTCGTCACGTATGGAAACGTGAGGAGCAGGTTGCAAACCGGCTCCTGCTCAAGCTCAAATTCCATACAACACAAACGGTGCCCAGAAGAGTGGAAGCGTGTAATCTTCAATTTCCTCATCTTCATTATCTTTAGCTTTCAAAAATTCCCGCTTGGTTTCAGTTAACGCGTCAATTTGACTCTGCCCATTGTTGAGTTTGCTAAAGAAACGCTTGATAAATTCGGCGGTGCTTTTGTCCACAACCGACCATAATGTCATCAGCGTGTTTTTATTGCCGGCAAGATAAAACGCATAAGGCAATCCCATCACGCCTTCACCTTGCATGACTTCACCCACCCCCGTTTCACAGGCAGACAGTACCATCAAATCACTTCGCAAATCGTAGCTCGGCCATTCGCTGGCAGTGATATAACCATCGAAACCTTCTGTCTTGTTGACTTGATCAAGGACAATAGCAGATAGGGCTGGCACTTCCATATCCAAATGACCATGCGCAGAAAAGACTAAATACTGGTAATGAGCCAATCTGTTGTTTTTATTCAGTTTTTGCAATTGCGCTTCGCTGGCGTTGATTCCTTGATAAATACGCGCTTCTGAAAAAATCTTTTTCAGATTCCCCAATTCTGTTTCCGAAGCGGGGAGAGTATCCCAAGTTAAACCTTTTGCTCTAAAAGCCTCTTGGTAACGTTGCGGATCATTACTGCGTGTCAGCAGCGTTTCGATGTCAAGATTGGGGGTTCCTCTCGTTTCATTGCCTCCATTACCGACTTGATAGGGTGCCGCACCCATTGCCAACAGCGTCCCTCTGTCTGTGATATTTTGATACGCCTTTTCACGCTCTTTGAGTAGCTTGAGGACAGATAATGATTGTATATAGCTCACTGAGTGAGTAGCAATCACAGGTTCATCATCCACAATAAGCGTCTCGAATGGAATCTGTGCCAGTGCGCCGTCGGGAGAAATAATCAAGCGTTTTTTGCCTTGTAAACGCGCTTGGATGGGGGCGAGTAATTTTTGTGCTAAGTCACGACTCATGTCATCTAAGTAATGAGTGAATTGAGTTAGCCTCCTAACCCGTTTGGGTTTTTGAGCGCGGGCCGGTTTTTGACCGATAATGAAACTGCCATCGGCTATTTTCCAAACTAACTTGCCCTCACACTTAAACTTTCCTATGGTGGTGCAGTTTTTACCCAACCATTCGCGGTAGGTTTTGAGAGTTTGCTTTAGGTTAGGAATTTCTCCTAAATCCTTCGCTTGCAAATCCCCAGTTGAATCCAACGTGAAAATCAGTACATGGTTGCCTTGCATCAGATAACTGATAAATAAAGCATCTGCTGGAATAAGCGAGCTACCCGCTTTTACAGTGACAATTTGGTAGTCATTCAGTTGGGCATATTTGGGGTATTTTTGCATCAAGGTGTGGTGAAAGTCAGCCGCCTTTGTGACTAATTGGGTTTTTTCAGATTTCAGGGCCAGTCTTTTGTCCATATCTGCTTCTCTGGCAATACGATCATTTAAGGCCGCTAGTTGAGCGCGACTTTGTTGGAGCTTGTCTCCTTCATCCGTACTCAAACCGGCATTTTGCGCCGCGAGTTTCATGCTCATTGATTCAAGTAAGGTGCGGGCTTTTGTCATTTCAGCCATTTGAAAAGCGTCGTTAAAACGTTCTTTTTCAAAATAGAGTTGAGATAACTTGAAATAGCTGTGAATCCATTTTTTAAACAAGGCTTGGCGATTTTCTGCGGATAAATTACCGATCTGACGCAAAGCTTCTACCCCTTCGCGCAATTGTTCAAAGTGTTTGATTGCTTTGTCAGTTTGAGCTTGTACAGCATAAGCATAACCCAAATTACTAAGGCTGGTGAGAGTGTTTGGGTGCTTGGCACCTAACACCTCTTTTGTTAGACGATAGCCGCTTTCAAACAAAGGCAAGGCTTCGTCTAAGCGGCCTAAGTCTTGATAGATCACCGCCAAATTATTAAGGCTAATGAGGGTGTCTGGGTGCTTGGCACCTAACACTTCTTTTCTAAGACTTCGGGCGTTTTCAAACAAAGGCAAAGCGTCATCCAATCTGCCTACCGCTTGATAAATGGACGCCAAATTACTAAGGCTGGTGAGGGTGTCTGGGTGCTTGGCACCTAACACTTCTTTAAAAAGAGTTCGGGCGTTTTCAAAAAAAGGCAAAGCCTTGTCTAAGCGGCCTACCGCTTGATAGATAAACGCCAAATTATTAAGGCTGATGAGGGTGTCTGTGTGCTTTTCGCCTAACACTTGCATGCGTAGTGAGTATGCTTGTTTAGACAAAGGCAAGGCTTCGTCTAAGCGGCCTATGGCTTGATAGATCACCGCTAAATTATTAAGGCTTTGGAGAGTGTTTGGGTGCTTGGCACCTAACATCTCTTTTCTAAGACTTAGGGCGCTTTCATACAAAGGCAAGGCTTCGTCTAATCGGCCTATGTCTTGATAAATGGACGCTAAATTATTCAGATAGCTGAGTGTGTCAGCGTGCTTTTCGCCTAACACTTGCAGGCTTAGTGAGTATGCTTTTTTAGACAACCGCAAAGCGTCATTCAATCGGCCTACCTCTTGATAAATGGACGCTAAATTATTCAGGCTGATGAGGGTGTCTGTGTGCTTTTCGCCTAACACTTGCAGGCGTAGTGAGTATGCTTGTTCAGACAAAGGCAAAGCTTTGTCTAAGCGGCCTATGGCTTGATAGATCACCGCTAAATTATTCAGGCTGTTGAGAGTGTCTGGGTGCTTGGCACCTAACACTTGCATGCGTAGTGAGTATGCTTGTTCAGACAAAGGCAAGGCTTCGTCTAAGCGGCCTATGGCTCGATAGATATCCGCAAAATTATTAAGGCTAGTGAGGGTGAATGGGTGCTTGGCACCTAACACCTCTTTAGAAAGACGATAGCAGCTTTTAAACAACGGCAAAGCTTCCACCAATCGGCCTAACTCTTGATAAATACCCGCTAAATTATTCAAGCTGTAGAGTGTGTCAGTGTGCTTTTCGCCTAACACCTCTTTTCTAAGACTTAGGGCGCTTTCAAACAAAGGCAAAGCCTCGTCTAAGCGGCCTATGGCTCGATAGATATCCGCCAAATTATTAAGGCTGGTGAGGGTTTTTCGGTGCTTTTCGCCTAACACTTGCAGGCGTAGTGAGTATGCTTGTTTAGACAAAGGCAAAGCTTCGTTTAAGCGGCCTAAGTCTTGATAGATAAGCGCCAAATTATTAAGGCTGGTGAGAGTGTCTGGGTGCTTTTCTCCTAACACTTCTTTGTAAATCTTGAAAACCTTTTCAGCATAGAGAACAGCTTGTTGTGCCTCTCCTTTTTTATAAAGTTCAAGAACTTTTGCATTATATTGCTGGGCTTCTTCTAACTTGATTTGCTTATAGATTTTAAGCAACCACAATGCGTCATCCAATCTACCTATGGAATAATAAATCCCCGCCAAATTATTAAGGCTGATGAGAGTGTCTGGGTGCTTGGCACCTAACACCTCTACCCTGATTTTGAAGGCTTTTTCAGCCACAGGTAAAGCGAGGTTAAATTGTCCTTTCCGATAATATTGGACAACTTGAGTATTATAGGTTTTAGCTAATTCTAGCTGTTCCTCTTGAGTAGTGGCTTGGACAAACGAGGCGATTAAACCCCAACAAATTATCCCAACTAACCCTTTTTTGAGTTTCATCTTCATATCCTTTCATTAGAAAAAAGTGGATGGATGACATAGGCTACTACGTCATCCAAATTCATCGTCAATTTCAGTTCTTTAGATAAGTACCGAACCACAAATAAACAGGTATTTAAATAAACAGGTATTTTAATTTGGCTCAGCCCTTTAGTAAAGGTGAAGTGTACCCGGTACCCGACGTGATTATTCGCACAATCCAAAGTGATAAGGATCAAGATCATCGGCCTCTAAATGATCCCTAAAATTCTTTTTCTGCTCACTGTCTGGCATCGCACTGAGTTGCCGCCAAATTTCCAGCCGCCAATTTTTGTCATCATCACAAACCGCCAATAAAGAGGTTAAATTCATCCACAGATCCTCAGAGGTAAACTGAGGCGGTTCAACAAACGTCAATGTTTGACGCAGCGGTTCATTTTCGGCGGATTGAATCGTCAAACTATATGTTGAACCGGATGCCGTATGAGGTACAGTTAGCGAAAAAGTAGCCCTTTCTTCAGTATCAGGCACAACCACAGACTGTTCCATAATCATTTTACCCGCTGCATCTTTAACCGTCAATTGATACGGCGATTGTCCTCCAACCCAAAAGAGCGGAATAACTCCTTTACCCGAAAACAAATAAAACGTACCTTCACTGACAGCAAGCGGCATGGAAATAGGATCGCTGGGGTTGCCTTTCCGAAGAAAGCTCCCCACAACAGGAATAGAAGCCAAAAAGCACTTCAAACCCCCACTTTTAATTCCACACACTTTATGCTGATTGCCCCCCTTTAAGTGCGTTGTGTATCGTGGTGTGTAATAACGGATTTTAATGCGTGGAATAGACTGAGGCACAACCACAATATCACCCGCACATAATTTCCTATTTTGTAGGCTCGCCTGTTCCTTTTTACCTTGCGCTCTCAAAATATGAACTTTGTCAATGCCCGGCACCTTGTAAATTTTGGCGACAGTACAATTTTTAGCGTGAGCGGGGGAAATACCTATCCCCAAGCTAAGACATAAAACCAATCCGTAAATACAAATACGGTATAGTGAAATTGGCATGATTTTTCCTGTCTGTGTCATTGGGCTATGCAATAATTGGGGTCAATAATTGGGATATGAGTCAAATAAATTTTGCTAAAAAAAGTAAACGGGGACGACAAAAAGATATTATCATACGCTTGCAGGATACTAAGTACCTGTGCATAAATAATCGGGTATTTAGAAACCCGGTATTGTTTGAAAAAACGCCAGTGTCACCTCGAATAAAGTCCCGGAAAATTGAGGCATCGGTATTTACCATGTCTCAGTCAAATCGGCGTACTTAAATTTAAAATCGGGTTGTGGTTTGTCTCGCCGTAAATACTTGGCAACGGCATACGCACACTCTGGCGATAACACCTTTTTCAAAACCCCGTCTTGTCGGCGCAATGCGCCCTTGATTCCAGAACGCAAATAATGACTTATTGGAGTCGTCATTGCTTTGATATAAATCAATACAAAGCTCAAAAGCGCCCCCAATAATCCGAGCGAGGATAAGTCCCGTTGCTCTTATTGGGTTTCGTACTCAACTGTGATCAATTTCTGTGCGGTTTGTACCTTGGCTTGGTACTGTTGCGCTTTGATAACTGTTTTATCTATTATTTCAAATTTTTTGGTATCAATCAAATGCACATCGCCTCAGCTTGGTTAATAGTGCGTGGACAATTTGAGTCGTATTAGTTTTGCTCTTATTAATTAGTGTTTGGGCTTTCATGGCTAAATCAACTGTGTTCATAAAATCATTTTTTGCCGTTCTTTCAAACACCATAATGGCCGCCACATTAAAACGTCCAAGGGCCTCGGTTGCACATTGTTCTTCAGTCTTATGTTAGTCATGGCGTTGCGGGTTGCCCAAATTGGAATGCGTTTAACTTTTCGCCCCCGTAACAGCATTGGCACAAACGCCTTTGATGTTGACGAAGATTGCGCCCCAGTCTAGTCCTTTGCCGAAGGCTTATCTAGCCGAGATTTGTGGTAGCGGTTTTTGGCGAGAAAATACGAGTGGTTTCAAGTGTTAGTATGGCCCCCAATTGACGAGGTTTTTTTGACGTCCAAGATAAATCTTGGACTCCTTCCCAAGATAAATCTTGGACTCCTTCCTCAATTGACTCAAGTTGCGCTCCAGTCAGTCCTTTGTCGAAAGGTTATCTAGCCGAGATTTGTGGTAGCGTTTTTTGGCGAGAAAATCTGAGTGGTTTCAAGTGTCAACATGGCCCTCAATTGACGAGGGTTGTTCTTCAGTCTAGTACAGTAAAGCGGAAGTTTCGATACCAGCCCAACGCCAACGGCTAAAGCCGTTGTCTAAAAGCTTAAGTACCCTGAAGGGCACTGCAAGAAGGTTAGTAGGCTTTAGCCTACTTGAGCTTTTAGACAAGTTGGCTGGTGGTACGGGGATTTCCGCTTTCCGGCACTAGTCCTTTGTCGAAGGCTTATCTAGCCGAGATTTGTGGTAGCGTTTTTTGGCGAGAAAATCTGAGTGGTTTCAAGTGTTAGTATGGCCCCCAATTGACGAGGTTTTTTTGACGTCCAAGATAAATCTTGGACTCCTTCCTCAATTGACTCAAGTTGCGCTCTTGTTTAGTCCTTTGTCGAAGGCTTATCTAGCCGAGATTTGTGGTAGCGGTTTTTGGCGAGAAA
>NBMI01000270.1 GCA_002085445.1 Candidatus Parabeggiatoa sp. nov. 2 | reverse complement strand
TCAGATGGTGTTATAATGAATTTTTATCAGCTAAACACCAAAGCGGTCGATTTTATGTTGAAGCTGATGATTCAAGCACTGATTGGGCTGGGCATGAAACCTTTCAAAGAACTGATTGATTACGGGACGGCACTTTATAAGGCTTGCAAAACGCCAGCGGAGCAAATATGGGTGGGTGATTTTACCGACGTGCAAAGGGAGTGGATTGAAGCGGTAAAGGCACTCTGACCAAATAAATGAGGGGATTAGGCTTTTACACCATTGGGGGCAACTCAATTTCAATAGCTTGACAGACGGGGAATAGTCTCCCGTCTTATTTCACGTTTGCTAAACAAAATATCAGAAAGTACGCTTGAGTTAAAAAAAAAGACCATTATGAAACTCAAAAACTTCAGTAAAGAAGCTAAAAAGTTAGTCTCAATAGCACGGACAGCAGACTTAAAAAAGACGGCTATCCCTTTCTATGATATTCTTCCTTCTTGGTGTTTTCCTGAACGTCACTTGAGGTTTAAGGCTTACTGTGTGGGTATGGGAAAGACGGGAACATCGTCCCTGCATGTAACCTTTAGCAATCAATATAGATCGGCGCATTACGCTGAAGATAGGTTTGTAATTAACAGGATTCTGGCATTTTCTAATGGCAAAATCAACCAAACAGAATTTACGAGGTATGTTAAACATCGAGATAGGCGGTTAGGTTTAGAAATGGATTCATCTCCATTAAACTATCACCTAATAGATATTCTTGTCAGTGAATTTAGTGAGGCTAAATTTATTTTTACCCTTCGAGATTGCTATTCATGGCTTGATTCGTTCATAAACCACTCTTTAACTTATCCTCAAATATACAACACTTGGTTCAGACATCATAATGTAAAATTGGAGGAACTACATTTTCGTTCTAACAAATTTAAACATGCAAAAGAGGAACAGGTTCTGGCTGACAATGGGCTGTACACACTAGAAGGCTATTTTTCATATTGGAAGGAACATAACAGTAAAGTACTTGCCACAGTGCCGCCAGAGAGGCTGCTTGTTGTGAAAACATCACAAATTAATCAGAATATCAATAGAATTGAGACGTTTTTAGGAATTATGCCCGGTAGTCTTCCTACTCAGGTTCGTGTCAATGTGGGGAAAAAAAAGTTTAATCTCCTTTCGAAGATAGACAAGCGCTTTTTAGAAGAAAAGGCTGAGGCTCACTGCAAAGAATTAATGGATGAATACTTTTCCGATGTGAAAGGTTTTAATTTTTAAGGTGACAATTAGGTCAGAAACGCCACAGGCTCATCAAGGGAGTGATTTCACTGGCGCACAGAATCGATTAATGCAGCGAAAAAAGTGGAGTCTCCCAAGTTGTTGTGGTGAATGCTCATAAAATTAGGGTGCCACTGTTTTATCCATCACTCACTATTATGTTAATTTACTAGTGCAGGATAGCGAAAATATCCCGCCTTGAAATAAATTTCAAGGCTAAAAGCCAAAGTACCCTAAAGGGCACTAAGGAATGAAGGATATTTTGAGTCAGCTTAGCTAACTATTTGAATTTAGCTGGCTTTAGCCTGCCCCCGCTTTTAGCCTCAGAATTTATTCTGAGGCTGGATGTACGGGAATTTCCGCTATCCTGCACTAGCCACCTAAAATCACTTTCTCTCACTTTTTACTTTGTGTCGGATGACAAAAATAACAGGTGGCCATTCTATTTAATGGGCCTAACCGAGGGTTTATGAAATTTTTTAGAAAAAAGCCTAATCACGGGATAACATTTCTAAGAAAATTTTTGAGAAAAATTTCCCATTCTCACCTGTTTGGCGAATCCTACCGTCGAATCAATACAACCGAACAGTTAGTCGCTCTCACTTTTGATGATGGCCCCAGTGAGCCTTATACAAACAATCTACTTGAGGTTCTAGAACGGCACCAGGTGAAAGCCACATTCTTTATGATTGGAAAAAATATTGAGGAGTATCCCGACATTGCGAAAGCGGTTTTGGCCCAAAAACACGAGGTGGGTAATCACTCATATTCCCATACAAGCTTAGTCTTCAAGTCTCCATCCTTTGTCCGAGCAGAGATCGAAAAGACGGATTTACTTTTGCAAAATATAGGTGTAAGGGGAGAGATATACTTTCGCTCACCGTTTGGTGCACAACTCTTTTCAGTTCCATGGGTTTTATTGGATAAAAAAAAGAAAAACATCTTATTTAATATAGTAGCAGGAGATTGGCACACTCAAGATGCAGATATCATAACTCAGAGAGTTATAAACCAAATAAAACCGGGAGCAATTATTTTACTGCATGATGGTGGCAAAGGTTCGCGTTTTGGCACTGTCAAAGCAACAGACATTATTATTCGAGAGTTGAAGAAGCGTGGTTTCAAATTTGCGACGATCAGTCAACTACTGGCGCATTCAGCAAGATGAACGTGTTCCACCAAGTCTATCTTCTGGATTATCTTATTTTTCTAACAATTAGAGTTTACTAAATGTCTCAATCCACTACTGAAAAACTTGACTGGGGGTTAGTCATCGCGACTTACAAACGTGAAGCAATATTGCCGCGTTGTTTACGTCTTGCCGCTCAACAAACAGTTGCCCCAAAAGAGATCATCGTCGTAGATGCCAGCCCAGATTGGGAAAAGACACATACTAAAATAATGCAGGAATTAGCCACGAAATACCCTGCTATTGACTGGAAATATGTGCAAGCTAATCGTGCTTCTTCTGCGATACAACGCAATCAAGGCATTGATCTAGCTACGGCGGATATTTTATTTTTGATTGATGATGATTCGCTCATGTATCCTGATTGTGCACAAGAAGTGATGCATATTTACGCCCATGATACGGCACACAAGATTATAGGCATCAGGGGTACGCCGGCACACTTACCACCCGATAGACAAGCTCAAACGGATGAAAAGCGAAAGTCAAATTTATCTGACAAAACAAAGAACATTTTACGCACTTTGCGTAATTTGGTTGTTCGGCTATTGGAACGATTGACGAATACTAAAGAAAATTTTATTCCCTACAATTTTGTACTGAAAAAGCAAACATTACCAGATGAACTTAAGAACATGGCTGCCTGCCCTTTGCCTTGGATGCCATGTGCATATATGAGTGTTCGTCGTGAAGTTATCGAAAAGACTCGTTTTGAGGATATTTTAATTCGCTATGCAATCTTTGAAGACTTTGATGTCTGTTGTCGCGCTTCTCGTTTCGGAATGATATTACATGCTTTAAAAGCGCGAATTTGGCATACGGCCGCATCACATAGTGTGGTGTCAAGATTTACTAGAACGGTTGTGATGGGACTTAATTTGCCTGTATTGCATCGTCTCCACAGTACGGATATTGCGCGTTCTAAGACACTTATTACCAAATTGTTTTGGCGCATATTAGTCAACAGAACGATTAAGGATATATTGACTCTTTATTGGTCACTACCCTCTACACGGGGCTTTTTATTCGCCTATCGGCATTATGAGAAAATTTTCTCAATGACTCCAGAAGAATTACGCGCTTGGTATCCACAATTTCAGCAGACTTTGTTTGATCAAAACAGACAATGACTTATTATGAGAATGTTGGTAGTAGTTATACTTAGCACTGGGATAATTTTGGATTTTTACACATAAATACCCATCAATTAATGGGCGTTATTCCCCCTCGATAGAGGTTAGGGGTGTGTCTTTTAAAAGTCTAACTTGTGGCCGCATGCAGTCTATCCAAAAGGAAGTCAAATAAACTCTGAAAGCCTCGCATGGTGCTTTTCAAGAAATGACTTATCACAACTTGTGTAGAAATAGAAAAAATATTTTTATCTCATTATTTAGCTGAGGATTACAAAAACTTTTATGTCACCATTAGCAAAACTTCTTAGCACGTTGGGTCGTTTTTACCCATTTTATAGTGGTTGCCTAAGATTAGCAAACTCCAAGTTCTTTCGCTGGGCCGCCTTGGGCAAGAGATCGGGGGTGGTATGGACTCGTTTGCGGGGCGGGGCGTGGATACTTGTACCCATTGATGATTGGCTAGGACGTACCCTGTATTATTTTGGCGATCTGGATCCAAAAATCACTTGGGTTTGTAAGAAGATTCTTCGACCGGGAGATACCGTGCTTGATATCGGTGCTAATGTAGGAACCATCAGCATCGTTTCACGACAAATTGTAGGGGCAATGGGTCAAGTCCATGCTTTTGAACCACAGTCGTTCTTGGTAGAACTCATGCGCGATTCTTTGGAAAAAAATGGTTATTCAAATGTTGTGGTTCACAATATTGCACTTGGCGAACAAAAAGAATCCAAGGACTTCTTTATTCCCGTAGGCCACGCTGGAGCGGCTTCCTTAACAGGAAAACTTACCCTAAGCAATAATATTTCGGTTTTAGTCGAGAATGCCACTGCATATCTCACGCATCTAGATCTACCTTCTCTTCGACTTGTGAGGATTGATGTCAACGAAGGTTATGAAACTGAAATTATTAAAGGAGCATCGGAATTTTTTGAGACTAATCGTCCTGATTCGATCCTCTTTAGGCTCTACTCTGGTCATAGCAGACCACTATTCTTCCAGCAACCAGTCGTTAATAGGCTTTCAGAGCTTGGTTATCAGTTCTTCAATATCCAAAAATCAGTACTTAAAATGCGACTTTACCGTATAGACTCGTCAATACCCCTAAACAAACATGGACACGAAATCCTTGCCGTCCAAAAAGGCGAAATATCTAACGATATTGCGAGACGAGTCGGTGCAGACTAATCAATTTCAAGTCGGTGTGCTGTTCGTTATCGTCAAATTTCAAGTCGGTGTTGATAACAGAGGCTAATGTGTTCAACTCAGGCTTATTTAAAGATGAGAACAACTTATGAATGACTTTATTCCCAACTTCTCTTGGCGAATTTGCTTGGTGTTTAGCACCTCAATATTGTTCTATCCACTTATGGCGAGTGATGCTGTCTCAGCGGCTGTTTTGGATGCTGGCAGTTTCATCTGCGGAATCCAAGCTGATAACACCGTCGTCTGCTGGGGTGATGGTAGTACACCTCCGAGCGGCACTTTTTCCAAAATCAGTGTGGGCAGTGGGCATGCTTGTGGGGTTCGTACTGACAACACCTTGGCATGCTGGGGGCGCGACACTAAGGGTCAAGCTACGCCCCCTAGTGGTAGTTTTTCCCAAGCCAGTGCCGGTAATCAATACAGCTGCGGGGTTCTGACTGACAACACGGTGGTATGCTGGGGCAACAATAGCCATGGTCAAGCCACACCACCGAGCGGCACTTTTTCCCAAGTCAGTGCAGCCAAAGACCACACTTGCGGAGTCCGTACCGACAGCACAGTCGCATGCTGGGGCAACAATAGCCATGGACAAACCACGCCGCCGAGCGGCACTTTTTCCCAAGTCAATTCTGGCGGCACGTTCTATACCTGCGGAGTCCGTACTGACAACACCGCAGCCTGTTGGGGTGCCACTGGCGGTAATTACGAAAAAAGTGATGGTCGAGACGTACCGTGGTTCACCTGCTGGCTACGTACCGACAACGCCGTGTTATGTTCAGGTACTAATGAATTTCCTCCGAGTGAGGCCCTGAGACCCCCAAACAGCACTTGTATTTGTAAACCACTACGGCCCGGTTGTCTCTGTGAATCTCCAAGCGGCCTTTTTACAAAAATCAGTGCTGGCAATAATAACGTCTGCGGAGTTCGGCCCGACAATACGGTGCTATGCTGGGGCCACGGTAACAACGGTGAAACGGTACCCCCGGCGGGTTTGATTGTGAAGTCATCCGATCCTGATGTCCACGACGACGGCAATGACACCCAATTTTTTATCATTAATTCAGGCACTTCCAAAGTCCATGTCCGTAGCAAACTTGATAAAAACTATAACATCACCGCCTTCGATAGCCAGCCGCAAACCAACAAAATTTATGCCGCCTCTAGTCGTAATGGCAACTCCAAAAACAACAGCATCCTTCACGAAGTTCTTAATGGTGCTCAGAGTCTGGAGGAGGTTGGGGAAATACGCTTGTTTGAAGTTGAGGGCCTAGCCTTTCACCCTGATGGTACGCTTTGGGGATGGGCACAAGATGCCGGATTGTTCCAAATCAAGAATGGCGAGAATAATGAACCAAACCCCGATGAGATAAAAGTGGTTTTACCCTACGATAGGGAAGTTGGCGTTGTTGAATTTAAAGTGAATGACCTAACGTGGAACCGGGCAGGTACTATACTTTATGGTGTTGGAAGAGTCTTATACAAGAATCAAGCCCCAGACAACACCCCCGGCCCGCCGGTGGACAGATTGTGGGCCTATCATGCGAGTGAAGGGACTGTCAGCACGGTATGCGACAACATCATGGATTCTTTAGACAACATTGAAGCACTGGAAACGCTACCAGACGACACGTTGCTATTAGGCTTTACGAAGAATGATAAGTTGAACTTTTGGAATATAGATGTGCAAACTTGTAAAATCCTTAAAAAAGAGGATATTACCACCGCTTACCATGATATCAAAGGGTTAGCCCGTCCTGATTGCACTCATCCTTATGTGGATGGATTTTAGAAATCAGAAATAACTACAAGGATTGTATATAAAAAAGGATGGGGTTCTTTGCGTTGGGGAATCGCAATGAACGAATTCGATAAAATCGTTCAAATTGAACATTAATTAGCTATTCCGTTATCATTGCTGACTG
>NBMI01000269.1 GCA_002085445.1 Candidatus Parabeggiatoa sp. nov. 2 | reverse complement strand
TCAACTGTCTGAATCAGAATTTACAGAATTTAAGAATTTTCAGAATGTGTGTTTTTGGCTTGGACAAAGTACCATTCGTTTATTTCTCAATTCGCTGTACTCAGGAGTCCAAACTTAAGTTTGGCAGGACTCAGGAGTCCAAACTTAAGTTTGGCAGTCGTCGTTTGGCGGCAGCCGCGGGAGTTTAGTTTGGCAGAGTGATACGCGGCCCTGTTATTAACCTATTTTTTGGCTTGTTTTTGGACTATCGCTTTTGAGGGCCATAAAATAGTTTGGATGCTTTCAAATTAAGTGATGGCCCTCAATTTTTAATTCGTTTATCCGCGTAATTCGTTGTACTATTCCTGCGTAATTCGTTGTACGATTCAGGCGTAATTAGTTGTACTACTAGCCTATCGATTTTGGGGGCCATAAAATACTTTGGATACTTTCAAATTAAGTGATGGCCCCCAATTGGTGTTAAAACCATACAGGCCGACGAGGAAGATGGGCAACAACGTTGCCCACCCAACTAAACTCATCTGACTGGAGTCAATAACATGTCAACAACCATTTTACGCAAAGGCCTTTCCACCCTATTCAACAGCAGCATCATAGAAATCCTCTCTGATATGCCGGGTGTCAATAAGGCCCTTAATTTACTTCAAGAAAATTTTACCTTCACCGCCGATGAAATGGCGAAGAATTTTCAGGACGGTTATGGTTATGCGTTAGCGGCGATTAGTAGCGGCTTGGCTACGCCTGAAAACCAGCAAGGTTTTTGGAAAACGCTAGTTCAATCCAATGTTAACCGTGAACTCTCTACCGGCATTGAACCGGACTATTTGCAACCCTTTGCACAGCAACAAGGCTTGACTGCGGCGGAGTTACAAACCTTTCGACAAACCGCCATAGCACAATGCCAACAGATTGCCAAGCTGACGCTATTTCAAGGTGATAACGTCCCTTTTTCCCAGGCCGAATTAGCAAGTTTTGTCACCAGCAGCGGGGCAAGTTCTATGACTGATTTAGTCTTGGAACAAATCCAAGCTAATTTGGATGATCGCGTGATGGCGTTGCTACGCTATAAAGAATTACTCGGCAACGCCCTGCTATTTTTCTTGCACGAGCAACTTCGCAAAGATGACCGTTTTAAAAACACCTTAGCGGCTTTGCAACGCGAAGGTTTAATGGTGGATGTGCGTGAGATTAAACAAATTGTGCAAACCACCGAAGCCAAATTAAATCAAGCCGTTGCCGCGAAAAAGTTTGGTGACGTGGCACAACTAGGGCAACAGTTAGAACGTTTGCAACAAATTGAGTCGGTAACACAAAGCCATTATGCCCAATTCCTTGAATTTAGCCAACGGTTTGCTGATTGGGCACCATTAGTTAATGTCCAATTGGAACAAGTCTTAACCGTATTGGGGCAACTGCTAGGGCAATTGGGCGGTATTAAAAGTGATACCAAACAAATTTTAGCCCTCCTTGAACAATTGATGGCACGCGCCGATTTATCGCTCCAAGTCAAACCGCGTGATGAATTAACGCAACATAACTCTGCCAATCTGGAATTGATAACGAAGGCGTTGCAATTATCGAAACGCATACCGCTATCGGCGCCTGAATATAGTCGGGTGGCGATTGGGTTAGGCAGTGTCGTGTCTTCGCAAGGCGATTTAATTGGCGCAACACCGTTTGAAGAATGAACAAGTCGTCATCAAGTGTTTTTGGGAAACGTTGCACGGTTCAGCGGATGCTCTGTTTAAAGAAGCCTTTTTGATGGCGAAAATTGCTGGCGAGTATGTGCCACAACCACTTGATTGTGGTTTTGTGGATATAACAAGACAGGAGCGCGGCTATTTTATATCCGAATATATTGAAGACGCGATAGATGGCGAAACCTGGTTAAAACAACATGGCAAGTTAGATATCCAAACAGGGATTGCGGTGGGCTTGCAAATTGCCAAAGGGTTGCAACTCGCGCATGACAACGGCATTTTCCATTTAGACTTAAAACCCGCCAATATTTTATTGTCGTTGCCCAAAAAATCCGATGTTTCAAAAACATCGGATTTTGAGGTTTCAAACCCGCCAATATTTTATTGTCGTTGCCCAAAAAATCCGATGTTTCAAAAACATCGGATTTTGAGGTTTCAAAAACAGCGGATTTTTCCGACATTTCAGTCAAAATTTTTCCATTTCCCGCCAATATTTTATTGTCGTTGCCCAAAAAATCCGATGTTTCAAAAACATCGGATTTTGAGGTTTCAAAAACAGCGGATTTTTCCGACATTTCAGTCAAAATCATTGATTTTGGGTTAGCGAAAGTCGCCCCATCGTTAGGGCAAGAAATGGCTACCCAGCGCAGTCGTTCGGGGTTAAGTCTGTTAGCACAAGCGGCAGTGTTTGGCACCATGGATTATGCGCCACCGGAACAACAAGGCGTGACGAGTTGTGGCAAGCCGAGTGCCAAAAGTGATGTTTATGCGTTTGGCAAAACCTTATATCGTTTATTAACCGAAGAAAGTCCACAAACATTTCTTCAAAGACGCTTGGCAGAGGCGCCGGAATTGTTTGAGTTGTTAAGTGATTGCGTGGAGATTGAACCGGAGAAACGGATTGATGTGGCGACTTTGATAAGTCGATTGACGAGGTTATTGCGTCAGATTTATCAACCACCGCCACCCCAGCCAATCAAGCAACCACCGTCACCCCAACCGGTTGAAAAAACCATTCAACCAGAAGAACAACCACGTATTGTCCAAGTAGATAAGAGGAAGTGGTGGAATCAATTGGATGACAATTGGAAAAAGGTTTTCAAGAGAAAGATTAGTATTGATGGTGAACCAACTGATAGCGATTTAGAAAAAATCGTTAATTTGCATTACTTGGATTGCAGTGAAAATCAAATCAGCGATTTAGAACCGCTTCACGCGAACCACAAGAAGTTGCAGACATTGTATTGCGAGAATAATCAAATCAGCGATTTAGAACCGCTACGTGCGATGACGAATTTGCAGACATTGAATTGCAGTTCAAATGAAATCAGCGATTTAGAACCGCTACGTGCGGTGACGAATTTGCAGACATTGAATTGCAGTTCAAATCAAATCAGCGATTTAAAACCGCTTCACGCGAACAAGAAGTTGCAGGTATTGGATTGCCGTCAAAATAAAATCAGCGATTTAGAACCGCTACGTGCGTTCACGAATTTGCAGGAATTGGTTTGCGATGAAAATCAAATCAGCGATTTAGAACCGCTACGTGCGGTGACGAACTTGCAGATATTGAATTGCGAGAAGAATCAAATCAGCGATTTAGAACCGCTTCACGCGGTGACGAAGTTGCAGGTATTGGATTGCCGTCAAAATAAAATCAGCGATTTAGAGCTAGACAAGTTTAAAAAGGCAGTGCCTAACTGTAAAGTTAGGAAATCTTGGTGGTGGTAGCAAGCGTAGGGTGGGTTGAGGAACGCAACCCACCATTCATAAACCGTCTGTCTGAATCAGGATTTGCCGAATTAAATAATTTTATTCAGGACTCAGGAGTCCAAACGACGCAAAAGTTTCGCGGAGCGAAACTTTTACGTCGTTTTTAGTTTGGCAGGAGTCCAAACTTTAGTTTGGCAGTCGTCGTTTGGCAGCCGCGGGAGTTTGGCAGAGTAGTGATACGCGGCCCTCTGTTATTAACCTATTTTTGGGCAGGTTTTTGGACTATCGCTTTTGAGGGCCATAAAATAGTTTGAAGACTTTTAAATTAAGTGATGGCCCCCAATTTTTAATTCGTTTATCCGCGTCATCCGTTGTACTATTCAGGCGTAATTCGTTGTACTATCAGCGTCTTGATTTTGAGGGCCATAAAATACTTACGTCGGCAAAAGTTTAGCGGAGCGAAACTTTTGCTGACGTGGATGCTTTCAAATTAAGTAATGGCTCCCAAATATTTAATCCGTTTATCGGCCCGTCATCCGTTGTACTACTAGCTACTGTCGAAAACGGTTGAATAAATTCATACCTAACGGCCGACGGCCCCCAAAATTCGTTGATACTATCCCTTCAAGGGAGAGTATCCGTCAATTCAGGAAAATCAGATGGCGAAACAACAACCCGAACGAGGCACCGATGAGGCATTTTTGCAATTGATGACTGTCAGCGGCAGCAGTGTTCTTAAACTGCTTGGCGTGGCCCCAGAAAAGGCGGATAATTACCACTTCCGTGCCGTGGCACTCAAAGAAAAACGCTTTGAACCTGATGTAGAAGGCATTCCCATCTTAGAAAGTGACGATAGCAAGGAAGCCCCTGTTTTTGTTGAGTTTCAAGGCTACAAGGATCCATTTATTCGCTATCGGCTGGCGGCCTCCGTGTTCCACGGCTGTGCCAAGCGAAAGTATAAAAGTCGCGTCATCGCAGGTATAATATACACGGCTCAGGAATATCAAGATGCCGCCTTGTCACTGTCAACGGTGACACCAATTCAAAAGTATCAAAACCTGACTAATTTTTTCAAGGAAATCGTCCTGACGGACTACAAGGAAAAAGAACTACGAGCAACGGATCCAAAATTGATTGTGTTGGCACCATTTACGCTGGACACGGAAACAGAAAAGGCGGCGTTACTTAAGAAAAGTCAAAAATGGCGCAACGCGGTGAAGCGGGTTTTCCCAACCCATCAAAGACGGGAAGCCTTGGACATTCTGGGCTTATTCATACTGAACCGATTTCGTCAACTCGAATATGAGGAGGTGAGAGCTATGTTGGATTTTGATTTAATGGACACGGTGGCGGGCCGACAGGTTTACGATATGGGACACCAAAAGGGGCACCAAAACGGGCACAAGAGCGGACTTGAGATCGGACTTGAGACGGGACTCCAGAAGGGACTTCAGAAGGGACACCAAGACGGGTGGCTTGAAAAGGCCCGGGAAGATGTTCTTGAAGTCTTATATGAACGATTTGAAATTATACCCGACGAGATCATTGACGAGATTAGTGCCATTGAGCTGCGAGGAGTACTGAAACAACTTCATAGACAGGCCATCCGCTGCGCTGACATAGACAGTTTCAATGAAATACTGTTGAGAACAGTTGAGTGAATTCTTTCCTAACAGGCGGTTGCCCCAAATTCCGATACCACCCTCAGCCAACAGCATCAGCCGTTGGCTGTCTGCAAGAGAAGAGAGTTAGTAGGCTTTAGCCTACAGTAGCTCTTAGACAACGGCTTTAGCCGTTGGCTGTCTGCAAGAGAAGAGAGTTAGTAGGCTTTAGCCTACTTGAGCTTTTAGACAACGGCTTTAGCCGTTGGCTTTCCTAACAGCCGGCAGCCCCAAAAATTTATTTAATTCGTATTTAATTCGTTTATCCACGTCATCCGTTGTACTACTAGCTACTGTCGAAAACGGTTGAATGAATTCATTCCTAACGGCCGGCGGCCCCCAAAATAATCCGTTTATCCACGTCATCCGTTGTACTACTATAGCATTTTTCAGATGACTTGATACTGTTTTTAAGTATTAGAACCAATGTTCTCAAATCTACATTTAAGAATTCTAGTACCAAGTCATACGAAAAGGACTATAGCTACTGTCGAGAACGGTTGAATGAATTCATACCTAACGGCCGGCGGCCCCCAAAATAATTAGGAAACGAAGTTCAGCGTAGATCAATTGGACAAAGTACCATTCGTTTATTTAGAATACACTTTTTTGATTATGGATAAGAATTTATTATATCGTTCAATGAAAATAAGTACTAACGGTTTGCCGGTGGTGGGTGCAACAGCTAGAACTCTGGGAATCAGAGAAGGCATTGATATTTTAGTCATTTCTGGTCAAGTAAAACCAAATACTGGCGGTATGTCTGTTAGTCCGCCGCCACCCTATAATCTTCCAACTCATCGTCGCCCGGCTGCGTTTGGTGGAACGGGTAAAGACCCAGTATGGGAAATAAACGTCAATTGTTTAAGTGCTTTTCAACTTCGATATCGGCCCGATCCACATCAACCCAATAAACATGGCTTCATTGAACCTATAACAGAAATGCCGCTTGAAGAATATCAACAGGCAATAGTAGCAACTTTACATGAATGGACTTTGACAGGTCATCAACAATGAGCGATGAACTATCTGTTTTAAAAGAGGCTTTACAACAAAGTCGCCCAATAGAAAAATTGGAACAAATCGTTAAAGATTTGTTGGGTAAAGGATACTCGAAAGAAAGTATTCTGGCCGAATTTGAGTCTTTCCGTGAAAGAACGACGGACGAAAATTATGAAGATGTTGTATTAGATGTGATGGATTTTATCACCGGATGGTGTAGTCCCCATAAGTGTATTGATACACCCCATACAGCAACTTTAACTGATGATAATGAGCTAACCTATTTTATTATTCATCAACTTTCCGTGATCGAAAAAGCGATTGAGCAATTTCATCACTATTTGGAACAAAAACACTTCAATCTTCAAGAAGCTGAACAACTCCTTGAGAATAGCAGAATAGTCGGAAAACTGAATCAGAGACAATTAGCGTTATTAGAACATGTATTAAAAAATTCTCATCAGATGAGTTCATTTTAGTCAACTTGTGCTTTTAGTGAAGGTGATTTCTGCAAGAATTGTGCTTTAACTGTGACTACGAAGAAGAAACCATACCTGCCGACGAAGAAGGTGGGCAACAACGTTGCTCACCCGACTAAACTCATCTGACTGGAGTCAATAACATGTCAACGGCTAAAATTTTTCGTCAAGGGATATCTACACGACTTAACAGTGCCATCGTAGACATCCTCGCTGGTGTCACTGATACCAAAAAGGCCCTTGATTTACTGAAACAAAATTTCACCTTCACTGCCGATGAAATGGCGAAGAATTTTCAGGACGGTTATGGTTATGCGTTAGCGGCCATTTAAACAGTTACAATCACATTTTAATTCGTTTATCCGCGTAATTAGTTGTACTATTCAGGCGTAATTCGTTGTACTATTCAGGCGTAATTCGTTGGTACTACTCGCATATCGCTTTTGAGGGCCATAAAATACTTTGGATGCTTTCAAATTAAGTGATGGCCCCCAAATTTTTAATTCGTTTATCCGCGTAATTCGTTGTACTATTCAGGCGTAATTCGTTGTACTATTCAGGCGTAATTTTTAAGTTTATCCGGTTAATCCTAAAATGTCTGAATCAGAATTGACAGAATTTAAGAATTTTCAGAATGGGTTCATTGGCTTTAATGAGATTATGTGCTTTTAATTAAGATTATTCTGTCAATTCTAAAATTCTGTCAATTCTGATTCAGACAATGATTCAATCAGAGTACAACGAATTAGGAAATCAACGAAATTTTATCAATTGGACAAAGTACCATTCGTTTATTTCTCAATTCGTTGTACTTGATATGGTTTTGTTTTTATTCTGTTAATTCTCAACTCTCTGAATCAGAATTGACAGAATTTAAGAATTTTAATAATAAATTCATTGGCTTTAATGAGATTGTGTGGTTTTAATTCAGATTATTTTTAGTCTGTCAATTCTCTCATTCTGCAAATTCTGATTCAGACAATTAAAGAATTTTCAGAATGGTTTTTTTGGTAGGCTTTAATCACAGCGACACAAGCGTGTATAAACGAATAAATCCTATCAGTTAAAATTAATTCGTTTATCCACGTCATCAAAGTACTCCTTTATCCGTTTCGGAACGCGTATCCGTTGTACTATTTCTTCGGTTAATCCGAAAATATTGTCAAACTTCGTATTGCTACGCTAATCCTGATTCGGACAATATTCGTAGTAACCAATTAAACGAAAAGAGGACACAAACGATGTTAGCAAAAAACCACTTAACCTTGGCAGAATTTAAACAACATGCTTTGGAAGACATCTTAAACT
>NBMI01000268.1 GCA_002085445.1 Candidatus Parabeggiatoa sp. nov. 2 | reverse complement strand
TCAGTCGTTTGAATTCACTGTCAAAATCACTATCAGACAGGTTGATTATGTGTAATTTGCCATTATCCACAAAGAGCATTTTTTGCCGGTACAGGAACACTAAGGCTAAAAAATCGGTTTGTACTTCACCGAAGTAAGGCCAAATTTTCAAAGCAATACTGACTAAAACTTCTGTACGTTGGGTAATGGCTTCTTTGTCCCACCTTGTCACATTCGCAAAGTATCTGTTCAAATGCAGATGACTCTTTTTCAAGCATTTCTGTTTTCTGAAAAAATCTAATTTTGCCAGTTGTTTTTGATTAATATCTGAAAGGGTTAAATTACCAATTGTATTGACTAAGGTTTGCTCAATACTTTGGTAATCCTTTCCTAACTGTTTTTTCCAATCAGGCGTGAGTTCTTGTGGTAAAATATGTTCAATCGTGTGACGTTCAAAATTAACGGAGGTTTTGTTCTCAAAACTTTCTAATCGCCCAAGTATAAATTGTATTTTTTGACGAGACTTATCACGTTTTTTATCCAACTGAGTTGTTTTCAAATCTTCAATAAATTGAATATCCGAACGATAGTGCTTTTTTGAAAGCTCTATTTTCACACCCTTCACAAAATCACTATGCCTGGATGAATTCTTATGCAGATGAATAAAAACCCGATTTAAAGGGGATGTAGACACTTTGCAAATAGAACGACGAACGGAAAAATTTTCGAGTAACTTGAGTACTTCGATAAATTGAGTTTCAGAAATACCTTGTTGATTTTCATAATCAGCATAAACCGTCAACAAAAACGGATAGGAAATCGTAAATCCAATTTGGTTTAAGCGAGCAAGATATACTCTAATATTTTGATTATTTTCTTTTTCAGGATTAAGCAGTTTTTCATAATAACCCGCGAACTGAGCCAACTCTTTTAATAAACCAACCACTTCTGGCGTTTCAAGTTTATCAATACGCTTTTTCAAGGTGAAATAGGCTTCATTTTTCTTGACGTTTACGCCATCTTTCATTAAATAATGACGCATGTAGTCACTCAAACTATTACCCAGTTTGTCTTGTATGGGTTTCCAATAAGTATTGTAGCTTTCATCTACCTTGTTCTCGCCAACGTGCATAAAGAAATAGTTGCGAATTAAATCTGCTTGAGAAAGCTCTGCACCTTTCGCATTCAAACCTTCAAAGATTTTATAAGCATCATCTCCTTCTGCCAATTCTATATGAACAATTCTTAAAGCATTGGTGATTATTCGTGTGAGTGTTTTAAGATCAAACGATTTGTTCTCAACAGAGTTGGTAAAAAAGAGAAAAGTATCTTTAATACGATTATTATCAATGGAGCCTGTTTCATCACCCCTGATAATTGTTTCAAAACAGTCTTTATCACCTTGTAATTCAGTGGGCAGTCATTTTGGACGATTTTCATTGAAAATATTAAACAAATAGGCTTGTTTAATTTCGTTCGCGAGTTGTTCGATCATCTTTTTTCGCTTCATTCCGTAAAGCGGCTAATAAAACAAAGAGAGTTGTTAGACGTTGTTGCCCATCAATTAATAAAAATTGCTTAACGCCGTCATTTTCTTTGACGGGTAGGGTGACAAAAGAGCCAAAAAAATGATTTTCATTGTGGTTATCCTCACAAGAGGAATACAAATCCATGATATCATCCCACAATGCTTGCCAATGTTTCTTCTCCCATACATAAGCACGTTGAAACAACGGAACGAGGTATTGTTTCTTTCCTTCTATGAGGGATTCAATATTTTTTTCGCCAGCTTTCATAGGTATTAAAGCAATACACAAGATTACATTTATAAGTCGTTTTCAATGTCATATTTCTTATATCGCGTTGGGTAGAGAAATGATGAGTTTATACGACAATTATTTGTCAATTATCTTTCCCTTTCCTGACTTGTAAGCCTTTGAGGTAAGGCATGGGGAATGAATTTGTCAGTGTACTACGTCATTGCTCGAATGTGACATTGTCGAGTTAATAAGTAAACAATTATAGGAATTGGCATATAAAAATTCAAGTACCCAAAATGTTTAATTGACAATATTTATTTTACAATTTATAGGGTTATTGGTTTTTCTCCACAATCTCAATCTCCGCTACCGTCAAGCCATACAACTGATAAACCAATTCATCAATCTGCCTATCCGTTGCGTCAATCTGCCGTTGCAAAACCGTTTGTGTTTGTGGTTCTTTCGCTGTGGCAAGTTGTTTGTGTCGTATCAGCATATGATCAACTAACTTGACCAAATTGGCGTTTTTATCTTTCATTGGAAATTGTGAAAGTTGTTTTTTAGTATACCAAGGATAAAGTTGGTCGTATATTGCATATTTATGTTTTAAATACCACGCCCCTATTTTTGACAGTAAGAGACCCAAAATATGTTTTAATTCCTCCGTGTCATGGTTTGGGGAAATTATGATATAAAGTGATTGATCTAAAGCCATGGGTTCTTCAAAAAAAGTTCCGTGTAATTTGGAGCTTAAAATTTTACGAAGCGTTATTGATGGCTCAAAGAAAAATTCTGCTGTTCGTGATTCTGCCAGCCAAGCTCCATAAGACAAATATTCACCACTCGCTTTAAATGTGTAGCGCCCGACATGCTTACCTTTAATTTCGGGTAAGTAGGTGTCATCTAACGGTGTATCGGCATGGTAAGATTTTTCATCCTTATCTCGCTTAGTTTGATAACCCTGTTCAAATTTGGATTTTCCATAGCCATCCGTCCTATAAGCGTGAATTCCTCGGTTAATTTTTACATTTTGTTCTAACGGGTACGAATCGTGTTCAATTTTGTTGAGAATCGTTTTTAGATCAGTTGATAAATATGGATTAATTAATCCCATTTTGACCGATTTTTGGGGATTAATTGTATTGAGTGTAACAAACTGTTTTGACTTTGATAAACAATCAATAGGGAAATTGCTTGGTTTACCGGTGACTGATACAACAAAAATCGAATTTTCCAACGTAACGCCGTTAAAAACAGGGTAATCAAACACAATAACTCTATCAATTTTATGTTTTGTCAATAAATGATTTCTCAGTTTAGAAAAAGAGTGCGAATTAAGCCATGAATCTGGCACGATAAACGAAACTTTTCCTTGTTGACAACTTAAAGACAGAGCGCGTTCAATAAAATAAACGTAAAAATCGGTTTGATATTGTGTTAACTGATAGTTTTTTTGAAAATAATCAGGATAATCCTTACCCGCTGAATAGAGATAAGGAGGATTCCCAATCACCGCATCAAAGCCACCCGCTTTCATAATCTCACTAAACTCTATTGCCCAATCAAACGCATTAATTCGATACAGCGTCTCTTCATCCAATAGCTCTCGTTGTTGTCCATGATAAAAATCAGTGCTAATCAACGAATTACCACATTTTATCTGATTATCTAAGTCGGGCAACACGCGCTGTTGAAATAGGGCGCGTTGTGGAAACTGGTTTTGTTCATTTTCTAAGACTTTGAGCAACAAAGACAGTTTAGTCACTTCGACGGCTTGAGAATCAATGTCTACGCCATAAATGTGATTTAATAAAATCCGCTTGCGTTCGGTAATCGTTAGTTGCCAATCACCGCCAGTCGTTTGATAGAGACGTGGATTTTTGCCTTTCGCCCATTTTTTCGGGTTTTGGCGATAGTGTTCACGGTGCCACTCTAACAAAAATTGATACGCACCGAGCAAAAATGAACCGGAGCCACAGGCGGGATCTAATATTTTTAATTGACTGACTTGATTCGGATTTTTCCGTTGAACCAGCTGCCCTATCGTTTGTTTCACAATGTAGTCGACAATATAAGTCGGCGTATAATAAACACCACCGGCTTTTTTAACGTCCGGCTTTTGTTCCACCACCGCACGATGGGCCGGTGTTAGACGGATGACTTTGCCTAAAAATTGTTCATAGACTTGTCCCAGAATGTCAGCGGGTAGTACCGAAAATTCATAAGGACTATCAGGATAGTACAGATTTTTCAGTATCTCTTTAAGGATTTTATCATCAATAACCAGAGTGGCTGTCAGCTTGTCCGGATTCTCGCGCTGTTTTTCAGATTGAAAATGAAATAAGCCGGAGTTATAACGTTCATCGGCTTCGCAAAACAGTTGAAACAGTCGCGCATAGATATCCGGGTGGTTTCGCAACGCGAGTAATCGTCCATAGTCTTCAATGCCTCGATCTTCGCAAATTCGCAAAAACAGGGTACGGTCAATGGTTTGTTGGACCGCAAAGTTCAGTTGTCGTGAGGTTAAGTTGGGATTACGTAACGCGAGATTGCGAGCGAGCATGTCGCGCCAGCGTTCAATTTCAGCCAAAAAAGCGGTGTCAACTTCGGCGGTGCCTTTTTTGCTTGTTTGAGACTTGATGTATTTATCAAAGGCCCCTTTTAAAATCGCTTCGCGGGAGAAAATGCTGACGAGTTCATCCCAACGGGCCAGATATTCGGTGTAAGTTAAATACAAAATCCGCGCATGTGCAGCGTTATCGGTTTTTAAAGGTTTGATACGGCAGTCGTAGACGGCGAATTCGGCAAAATTCGTTAAAATGCTCAGTGGCAATTTGGCACTCCAGCCATAACGGCGCACTTGAAATGCGGCTTCGGCATTGTTTTTGATTTGAATTGAAGGCTTTTTGGCTTCTAAAAAGAATTTTCGCACGCCGCCTATTCTAAAACTGTAATCAGGCGCTTTGGTGGCACGGCCGATTTTGAGCGCGTCTTCATGGATGACATCTTTGTAGGCTTCGGCGTAGCCTTGCTCATTGGCAACATCCCAGCCTAATGCGATAAAGAATGGATCAATAAATTCGCGGCGCGTTTGAGTTTCGTTATAAGTGCTTTGTTGATAAGTTTCGATTTGACTGGCAAAGCGTTCGACTAAGGATTGTATAGTTTGAGAATTTTGGGTATTCATAGCACTTCAGAGAAATCCGATTTTAAAAAAAATAACGCAAAAGACGCACGCTATAGACGCAAATAGTTTAAATATTTTGCTTCTTTAAGAACTTTAGCCTTTTTAGCATCTTTAGCGTTTATATCGATATCACTCAAAACGAATGTTGACATCAATCTGATTTTTGACTTTGAATTTCCAAAAACTGTTTTGAATACATTTCAGAAAATTCTGGCGGTACTTTTGTGGCTTTACCTAAATATTCAGCAGCCAATAAACAAAATTTACCCGATTGTGGTTGTTCAACAGCCATAAGACTCGCAAATTTGATAGAATCTTTACCCTGATTTAAGTAAGTCCAAGCCACTTCTCTTGCTAATAAAGGTGCAAACAGAGCTTGTCTCGGTGCATCTAAGATGTGACGAGTCAGTTGAACAAATTTATCCCATTCAGGTGGTGTTAATTCTTTTTCTTCTCCACCATTTTGCTTTTCTCTTGGCACTAATTTTATCAGTTGATTCGCCAATTCATAAGCATCACGTCCCCCATAAAGTAGCAGTAACAACGCTTCTGCAAGATCATCTCTATTACTGGGTTGCAAATAGGACATGAAAATTTGCAAACTGAGACGTGCTAAAGCATGTAGAAACAATGCAACAAAATCTCCGAACAAAGCCGTATGCAAAGCTTTTGCGGGATCAAGTTCTGGATGTGCTTTTCTTAATATCGCTATGGTTTTTCGACAGGCTTCAGCAGGTGATTCACACATCCAAAAAGCGGAACGTGAAAACGTAACCATATTTTCCAATTTTGGGAATTTTTCAGGAATAGAAAAAAATATTTCCCAATTGTCTAGTTCAGCTACACTACTGACACCGATTTGCAAATTACCATCAGTGGCATTCGCTAATATACCAAACTCTCCTTCTTTTACAATGGAAGTTTATCGGTGATTCGCGCCCACTTTTACAATCAAATAAAAATGCGCGATATCCTAAAAATTCATCCGGCACCGAACCGAGTACGTCTATGTCAGTAATCAATTTGTTCTTAGTGGTGGAAATTTTAGGCAAAACATCAATTTCTAACTGAGGAAACCAGCGTTTTGCCACAATATAACGTAATGCACTTGCCTTTTGCGCTCGATCTTTCACTAAATCACGGTGGCAATCAAACGTTGCGGATGGGGCTCTCCACCCCGGGAAACCCACATCGTGAGTTCGATTAGCCAATCACATACCTTTCCGTAGAAACCAGTTTGATAAACTCAGACACCTGCTCTCTGGGAAGATCTATGCCGAGCAATTTCAGCCACTCATGATCGGTAAAAATATCAAGCACATTACGGATTTTCTTGTCCTTTACCGCTTGATAGAGCAGTTGCTCAACATCATCGGCTTCGTTTTCCAAAAGTAGGCTGACGTTATGTAAACACATATAAGCACACAACCTGCTATTAAATAAATCAGCCCATTTCTCAGCATCTTCTTGCTTAGGAAAAAAACAGGTGGCTTCTTTCCAGTCGTTATCAGCACAACGATAGGGTTTTGTTCGCTGCTTTCCCCGTTTTCCTCGGCTTTTTTCTACAACCGACAACTTCCAACGTTTTGCCACGTTTGCTAAACAAGGCTTATTGTAATCATCGACAGGGGTTATGCGGGTTTCAAGGAGGATTCCCATCCTCTCCAGACGACTCCAATTCTCCGTCCCCCCAGCAGTGCAAGCCACCAATAGGGGAGGAGTCACCAGTAATTGAATATTGGAATGAACATAGACAGCCAGGTGAGAAGAAAAATAAGGCATGCCACGCCAAATAAATTCGCCGACATCAAGTTCAGGGTTATAAAACACCTTGGTTTTTTCCCAATATACGAAATCATCTAAGCTATCTTCTAAATCTTCCAAATTGTCAAGCATAATATTTCTCTTTAGGAATCGTCACAAAATAATTTGGACATTTATAGATGTTCATAAAAATAATATCCAAAAGGGCGAACACGCAGGTTCGCCCCTAAAAATATATAAAACGGGAAATTATTTCGTGCTCATTCCTTAGGTCGAAATGACTATTGTAGGGTGGGCAAGAAATAAAATAATGGGGGTCAGAGTAACATTAATTGATTAACTTTTATTTTTGAACAGATTTTTGTTTCCACAATCTCAATCTCCCTTTTCGTCAAATCATACAACTGATAAACTAAATTATCAATTTGCCGATCAGTCGCATCAATTTGACGTTTCAAAACGGTTCGACTGTGCGAATCAAGATTCGTTTTGAGTTTTTGGTTGAATGTTAGCATGATTTCAACCAGTTGTACCATTTTATCAAGTTCTATAGATTTAAGGATTGCTTAACCAAATTTCTTAGACGCATAGCATGATTGTCAGTTATTTTTTCCCAATCAGAAAAATAACTTGAATGCCTTGTTCAACAACGTTCAAGCATGAGTAAGGCTTCTTTCTCTCTCCCATTATTGTAATTATTCCAATTACAGATTTTTCATCTGACTCTGGTGGGCAACAACGTTGCCCACTCTGTCTGGCTACCTCTTATACCCACTTTCCTCCAATTGAATAAACTTCTTTATTAAGTGA
>NBMI01000267.1 GCA_002085445.1 Candidatus Parabeggiatoa sp. nov. 2 | reverse complement strand
GACAGAGCTATACCTTCATCACAATAAACTGAACAAATTGCCCCCAGAAATCGGCCAGTTGACTAACCTAGAAAAACTTGATCTTGGTGATGGAGTTTTCGGCGGCAGCAACGAAATAAAGGTATTGCCCCCAGAAATCGACCAGTTGACCAAGCTGACAACGCTAGATATTAGTCACAACAAACTGAACCAATTGCCCCCAGAACTCTGGCAGTTGACCAACCTAACAACGCTATACCTTGATAGCAATAAACTGAACCAATTGCCCCCAGAAATCGGCCAGTTGACCAATCTGACAGAGCTAAGCCTTTATGGAAATCAACTAACGGCTTTGCCCCCAGAAATCGGCCAGTTGACCAAGCTGACAACGCTAAACCTTTATGACAATCAACTAACGGCCTTGCCCCCAGAAATCGGCCAGTTGACCAACCTAGAAAAACTTGTTCTTGGCAATAAATATGGCAGCGGCGGCAACGAAATAAAGGTATTGCCCCCAGAAATCGGCCAACTAACCAAACTGGAAAAACTAGAAGTCGATAACAATCCACTAGAATCACCACCACCCGAAATAGTCAAACAAGGCACCAAAGCCATCCTGGCCTACCTCCAAGCCCAACTCAAGGAACGCCAAAAACAATGGCTTTCCAAACTCATTATCGTTGGACAAGGCGGCGTGGGTAAAACCTCCCTATTACGAGTACTGCGCGGAGAAACCTTCAATCCAGCAGAACCCACGACGCACGGCCTTGAAACCCAAATCCTAGAACTCGCCCATCCCAACCAACCCGATATCACGATGAAACTCAACACCTGGGACTTCGGCGGCCAAGAAATCTATCACGCCACCCACCAATTCTTCCTCACCAACCGCGCCCTATTTCTATTAGTCTGGCACGCCCGACTCGGCTTCAAAGCTGGCGAACTCTACTACTGGCTCGACATGCTCACCGCCATCGCCCCCGACTCGCCCATCCTACTAATAGCCACCCATACTGATGAACGAGACACCAACTTACCGCTCGACGACTTACGCCGCCAATATCCCCAACTCCTCGGCCAACAAGAAATCAGCAACAAAACAGGCCAAGGCACCCAAGCACTACAACAAACCCTGGCCCAAGCCGCGGCCCAATTACCGTTAATGGGAGAAACCTGGCCCACCCTCTGGCTCAAAACCGCCCAAGCCGTTCGCGCCCACACCGAAAACTACATCACCCCGCAAGCCCTACAACACCTAATGACAGAACACGGGATTGATGACAGCCAACAACCCATCCTAACCCAATGGCTCCATGACTTAGGCGACCTCCTCTACTTTAGCGACAATGACGCACTGGCCGACATCGTTATCCTACACCCCCAATGGGTAAGTACCCACATCAGCCAAGTCCTAGAAAGTCAAGACGTTAAAAACCAAAACGGCATCCTCACGCGTTCCGAAATCAAACGACTCTGGCAAGACTTAACCCCCGCCATGCGCGACTACTTCCTCCGCCTGATGGAACATTTTGACTTATCCTACCGCGACGACGACCGCCAAATTAGCCTAATCGTCGAACGACTCCCCCACACGCCGCCCGCTTATCAACAACAATGGGACGCCATCAAAACGACAGACAATTGCAAACAAATCCAAATAACCTTTAAACTCAACACCTTACCGTCTGGAATACCGACCTGGTTCATAGCCCGCGCCCACCGCTTCACCACCAACACCCATTGGCGTAACGGCGCCCTATTCGCTCATGAAAACCAACTCGCCCTGGTACAAGCGTTTGAGCAAAACAATTCAGTACAACTCACCGTGCGCGGCCCCAACCCACAAAACTTCTTCGCCCTGCTCAAAGACGGCCTAGAACTCACCCTAGCCCGCTACCCCGGCCTCCAAATCAAACGCCAAATTCCCTGTTTAGGCCACCAAAGCCAACCTTGCCCCCACCAATTCAACTACGAACAACTCCTCAAACGCTACGAAAAACAGCGACTCACCATCGAATGCCCCGAAACCTTAGAAGACATCTCCGTCACCGAACTCCTCTATGGCTGGGACTGGCACACCCAACAACTGGTTTTAGAACGCCTTAACCAATTAGAACAACACATCGACCAAAGCCAACAACACATTCTCAACGAACTAACAGAATTACGAAAACTCACACAACGAGAATTTACCCAAGCCTACCGCCGCGAACAAGCCAACATTGAGGCCCACTGCCCCAACGTCTTTGTACTCCGGCCGCGTGAAGCTAAACAATGGCTAAAAACCATTACTGGGCAAACCCTAGAACTACAACTCTACTGCCAAGCCCCCGGCTGCTGGCACCCCACCCTAGAAGGCGGATTATACGAAATCAAAGACACCGCGCAATGGCTAAAAACCCTCGCCCCCTACCTCAACCGACTCATCGGCATCCTAAAATACGCCACCCCACTGATTGGGCCTTGGGTAGGCGAAATCAACACGGCCGACTACGAAAAACTCATACGGCGCGACATAGAAACCATGAAAGAACTCGCCCAACAACTCCCCGACACCCAACCCGAACACCTCCAAGGAGCCGCCCTACGCACCCTACGCCACCTATTAGACGAAAACGACCCACAACAACACTGGGGCGGCTTAAAAAAAATCTTAACACCCGAAGGACACTATTTATGGCTCTGCCAATACCATGCACGAGAATACCAATAACGTTCTTTTGTCGTGTCAACCCCAAAGGGGTTGAATGTGAAACGTAGTAACGAGCGGAGCGAGATAATAGCCCCAAGTGCAACCTGGGGAGAGGTGGGAAAAAAACGAACAACCCTGAAGGGGTTGAGGCCTAATTAATGATTAATGATTAATGATTAATGATTAATTGTTACATAACATTCAACCCCTTTGGGGTTGAAGCCTTATTGCTTTCCCCTCCCCAGGTTGCACCTGGGGCTATTATCTCGCTCCGCTCGTTACTACGTTTCACATTCAACCCCTTTGGGGTTGGGCCCCTCCCCGGCCTTTCCCCAGGTTGCACCTGGGGCTATTCACATTCAACCCCTTTGGGGTTGAGGCCTTATTAATTATTAATGATTAATGATTAATTGTTAATTCCCCTACGGGGTTGTGGCCGTTGGTTCAAAATGTTCCACACCCCTGGTTTCACCCTCCTCGTTAGACATAATTTTTTAATTCGTTGATTTTTATAATATTAAATATTGGCTTCCTCGGCTTGCGTCAATCCCAAAGCATCTAGTACAACGGATTAGGGGAATAAACGGATTGTTAAGTACCTAGTACTCTGTCAACATTGTTTTGACGGGTAAAATACTCGGCTTATGTCGTCCAAACTTTAGTTTGGACGGGTTTAAGGGCACTGCCAAACATTATACTTTGCACCGTCACAAACTGCGGTTTTGGAATGAAGACAGACGGAGAAATCTTGGGCTTGTTTGGACGACTGCCAAACTAAAGTTTGGACTCCAGACTAAAGTTTGAAATTATCAAAACCGCCAATCAACAATCTTTGGGAAAAGAAATCAGATTTTTATCTTGAAAAATCTGATTTCTCTGCGTTTATTTGCTGAACTGGGTTTGCAACCTCGTCCGAAACGTTTTATCGGGTCATTTTTATAATCTAAACGAAGGAAAATAGGGACAAACCACGTTTGATTTTTTCAATGGAAAATGTGGTCTGTCCTTTCATTGCTTTTTATTCAATTTTTTCGTTTTCTCTACCAATTTATCAAAATCAGAAAAATATTTTTCATCTTGCACAAGACGAAATTTTTCGTACTCCTTTTCCGCCACTGCTTTAGCTACTTGTGCTGATATTCTACCCAGATTATTTAACACCTCATAATCGTTAAACCGTAGAAAAGCGTCGAGTTTTTCCACCCAGTCACGCATTTTCATCAAACGCTGTTTTTTGGCTTGCAATTCGGCATAGTCCAAATACATTACGACAATATGGTTAAGTTCATCAAGTTCTTTTTCGGTCAGATAATTTTTGGCGACGCTAACATCACTTTTCAGTATTTTCCCTTGCGGCGCGTTTTTCAAAGTAGTTAAACCCATATTAAGTTCTTGATTATTAGCCCTAGTTTTGATAATTTCAGCAGCGGTATGTCCATGAATTGCCCAATGTAATTTGTTTTGCACAGTCGCGTAAAAAGTTTGGGTGATTGGAGATTTTGGGTCATAGTCAGCAGAGCATTCGGCATAGATATCAGTGATTTTCTGGTAAAATCGCCGCTCACTAGCGCGAATTTCGCGGAGATTTTATAACAGTTCGTCAAAATAATCCTTTCCAAAATACTGTCCGTTTTTCAGTCGTTGGCTATCAAGTACAAACCCTTTGATAATAAATTCGCGTAAGGTTTTCGTTGCCCAAATACGAAAATGGGTAGCTTGTTTGGAGTTGACGCGGTAGCCAACAGCGATGATGGCATCGAGGTTGTAGTATTTGGTTTGATAAGTTTTGCCGTCGTTGGCAGTTGTAAAGAATTTTTTTACAACTGAATTTTCAACTAATTCGCCCTCTGACAAGATATTTTTCATATGTTGTCCTATATTTTGCTTACTTGCTTGAAAAAGCTCTGCCATCTGTGTAAGCCATAAGGTATCATCCTGTACAAGCACATCAATTTTAACTGTGCCATCATCCGTGCTATAAAGCAGGATTTCAGCCTCTTGTGGTAGGTTGTTCATTGGTAAAATTTCTAAATGGTATTGATATTGGAGCGATCCTGCACTAGACTTTGCACCGTCACAAATGGCGTTGAAAGTTATTTCGACTTAAGGAGAAATCTTGGTTTGATGACTCCATTGTTATCGTTCCACAAGATTTCTCGCGTAGCGAAAAATGACCGACAAAAAAACTCAGTCAATTGCGTTGAAAGTCATTTCGACTTAAGGAGAAATCTTGGTTTGATGGCTCCATTGTTCTCGTTTCACAAGATTTCTCGCGTAGCGAAAAATGACAGAGAAAAAAAACTTAAGGATGACGGTGTACAGTATAGACTATAAACGGCTTAGATTTGGACGGTTTCGGGAAATCGCCGCGACGATAATGAACCGGTAGGACTTAAATGTTTGAATATTAAAAACGGTTTTATGGCCCCCAAACCGTGCCAATAGCCATACAAAAATAATGGGAAATTTGAGTCCAAATAACTAGACTTTGCACAAATGGCGTTGAAAGTCATTTCGACTTAAGGAAAAATATTGGTTTGATGGCTCCATTGTTATCGTTCCACAAGATTTCTCGCTGAGCTATAAATCAGTCAATGCCGTTGAAAGTCATTTCGACTTAAGGAGAAATATTGGTTTGATGACTCCATTGTTATCGTTCCACAAGATTTCTCGCATAGCGAAAAATGACAGAGAAAAAAAACTTAAGGATGACGGTGTACAGTATAGACTATAAACGGCTTAGATTTGGACGGTTTCGGGAAATCGCCGCGTTCAGCTAAGTACAACTAATTACGCGAAATACAGCGAAACGCTGTGGCGGATGGAACGCCAATTCGTTTATCCGCGCAATTCGTTGTACTTACCGCAATCCAATTATTACACATAGAAATTGTAAGGTTATTTGGCGGTTTTGAGGGCCATAAAATGGTTTAGATGCGTTCAAATTCTTAAAAGCAACTACAGGGATTAGCTACGCTGAACTTCGTTTCGTTATAATAACGGATTAGAGTGTGACGGTGTTTGGGTTTGTCGTTAAAAGCAACTACAGGGATTAGCTACGCTGAACTTCGTTTCGTTATAATAACGGATTAGAGTGTGACGGTGTTTGGGAGTTCTAAAACCACCCCACTAATCAATCCAATCATTACGCAAGTAATCCTTGTCGTTGCGTTTTTTTTAATCCGTTATAATAACGAATCCTTGTAGATGCTTTAATCCGTTATTATAACGAATCCTTGTAGATGTGTTTTTTAATCCGTTATTATAACGAATCCTTGTAGTTGCTGTTTTTTAATCCGTTATTATAACGAATCCTTGTAGTTGCTGTTTATAATAACGAATCCTTGTAGATGCGTTTTTTATAAGGAATCCTTGTAGTTGTGTTTTTTATAACGAATCCATGTAAAAAACGGGTGGTTGATTTTATTAAGTTAAACACTTACATAAGAACGTATTAGTTTTAGAACCCGTTGGAACTTTCTTTTCACCACCCCAGCCACACCCCAATGCCATTAAGTTAAGCTGCCCAAGTACAACGGATACGCGAACTAAACGGATTTTAGCAATTAATAATTTTGCTAAAAAAAATTTTAGGATTTTTTTAGGTTTTTTTATCCGTTTATTTCGAGTATCCGTTGTACTACCTTGATAAAATCAGTTAGTTATTCGTTACGATATGGCATTGAGCCACACCCCCAAGGGGTTGAATGTGAAAAAAAATAATCGACACGGATATCTAAAAAAGGTGCTATACTTTTTAAATCCATCTTATACTTTATACTATCACCATTTACAAAAAAGGTTAGGAACAGAACAATGCTATTTTCTGAAATAGAAGAAAAATATGCGCGTTTGCAAGAAGAAGACGATTTATCCCTAGAAGAAAAATATGCGCGTTTGCAAGAAGAACATAAGCGTTTGCAAGACAAAGAAGTACTTCTTCAAGTTCTTCTTCAAAACGATGCCGTCAAGAAGGCGGTGACAACGCTTGACCTTTCAAAACAGGGATTAACGGAATTGCCCCCAGAAATCGGCCAGTTGACTAACCTGACAACGCTATACCTTTATTACAACGAACTGAACCAATTGCCCCCAGAAATCGGCCAGTTGACTAACCTG
>NBMI01000266.1 GCA_002085445.1 Candidatus Parabeggiatoa sp. nov. 2 | reverse complement strand
GTGGGATTGCCCCTACGAACCGTCGTGTCATGTAGGGGCAATCCTTTATGGTTGCCCCTTCGATATTGGCGTATCGATAAATACCAGAAAATTTCTGCTTCAGTGCTTAGTACCACGCACCGTAAATTCATCCGATTATTCATATCAGCACCAATCAAGGGGCAGGCTACAATCATTATCCGATATATTAGCGGCGCGTGGTACTAGTTGGAGTCCAAACCTTTAGGTTTAGACTATATGTGCATAGAGTAGCCTCTTGAGAAGGGTGGGGGTGTGTAAAAAGTTTGTAACGGTGCTAAGTATAATTGCAAATGGAAAATTGACTTATTACCTATTAATGCGAATTAAGGGTTGAATTGAATCCTAAAAAATCAATGACTTATAAAAACGTCTTGATTGAAAGTTATTTGATAAGGTTTCTCAAGGTTTCTCAAGATTTCTCAAGATTTCTCCTGTCGTCGAAACCGAAACCGAAATCGAAACGAAATAACATCTTTGCTCATTCTTCATTTTTCATTAATCGCGAGATATTCGCATTATTACCTATTACTTATTACCAAGCCAAATGGAAATATCGTTGTGAATACATTTGTCCTCAGTTTATCGGCCATTATTTTATACATTGCCGCCGCTGTATCGCGGTTTTATCGGATAGGCAACCTCGCTCTTTCTCCTAAACACATTTTACTCTTATTAGGTACATTAGCCATCAGCTTACACGCGCTAGTATTGTACCAAAATATGGTAACACCATCAGGCTTAAATTTAGGCTTTTTCAATGCCGCCTCCCTGATTGCTTGGGTTATTGCATTATTGTTATTGCTAACCCTGCTACGTCAACCCGTAGAAAACCTAGCTATCGTACTCTTCCCTCTTGCGGCACTCACGATAGCCTTAGAAGGCTATTTTCACGCCGAGCGCATTTTGTCCCCAGAAACAGAATTCGGTGTGACGCTGCATATTTTATTTTCCATTTTAGCCTATAGCCTGTTGAGCCTTTCAGCGCTACAAGCCTTATTTTTAGCCCTTCAAGATTACCAATTGCATCATAAGCACCCCGGTTGGGTAATGCAAAAATTGCCACCGTTGCAAGTGATGGAAACACTACTTTTTCAAATGATTGCGGTAGGCTTTGTATTACTCAGTTTAAGCCTTATCAGCGGCTTCGTCTTTTTAGAAGACATCTTCGCACAACACTTGGTACACAAAACCGTCTTGTCAATAGCAGCCTGGTGTGTTTTTGCGATGTTGCTATGGGGACGAATGCGATATGGTTGGCGTGGTAGAACGGCGATACGCTGGAATATCAGTGGTTTTGTGGTACTAATGCTGGCTTATTTTGGCAGTAAGATGGTACTTGAACTGATTTTGCCTCGTTGAATGGGCAATGAATGAGTGAGTGATTGTCTTTATGAATACTACAAACGGTTAGGATTGTTCCCGCGCCAAGTAGTATAACAAAAAGCCTTGCTGTTTTCATAATGGGTAAGTACAACTTTTCAAAAAGTTAGTACAACGGATTAGCCCAACAAACGGATTGACTAGGGGGCCATTTTATCAAATTAAAGAAACGGAAAAAGCTGATTTTGTAATCCTTTTTTATAAGGAATCCTTCTAGTTATTGAAGGTTAATACAACGGATTAGGATTTAATCCTTTTTTATAACGAATCCTTGTAGTTATTGAGGGTGAGTACAACAGATTAGCCCAACAAACGGATTGACTAGGGGGCCATTTCCAAACGGAAAAAGCGAGAATTAACGAATCCTTGTAGTTATTGAAGGTTAGTACTTAGGATTAGCCCAACAAACGGATTACTTATTTTATCATCCTTTTTTATAACGAATCCTTGTAGTTATTGAAAGTTAGTACAACGGATTAGCGGAATAAACGGATTGATTAGGGGGCCATTTCCTCAAATTGAAGAAACGGAAAATATCAACTCATTACTCAATCAACCTCAGAAACAATCCTTTTAAAAGCAAATCCGTTGTACTACTCGATACGTTATACGGGGCACCTTGATTATCATCTCAAGTTGACAGACAACGAGGCGGTTTGATAAGCCGTGAAACCCTAATAAATAAAGTACCCGTTTTATTCGGGTGAGAAGGTAAGCAAAGGTGGGCGGTGGGTTTAGCTTCCTTCGCAGCTCGATGATTGTCATAAATAATTAATAATTAATCATTAATCATTAATTGTTAATTATTTTCACCACCCTACGGCTCCATCCTCTCAAAATGGAACAGGAATGCGCAGATATTTGCAAATCCGTGCCACCGTAAAATTGGGAATCTCTCGATGGCGTGGCACAGAAGTACGTCGGTTTTTTGCTGGGTTCTCCCAAATAGAGTGTTCTTGGCCTTCTCGCACAAATCGACAACCCTGCCGGTTCAAGTAATGCAACAAATCACGCCGCTTCATGGCCTAAAAAAAACCTCCTCTGGGACAACACGTACCCGATGTGTCGCTGTTAATAGCAAGTGGATAGGTTCCTCCAAGTCGGCATCTTGATCGGTACATGAAGGATTAGGCTTTGGTAGTGGTTCTCCTTGCATAAGATTGGTTTCCGCCATGTCTACCAAGGCACTTGCCAAATTCCTACGTGCATTTTGGATGTTTTCGCCAAAGCTGAAGGTGCCAGGAAAATCCAACACTTCGGCGTGGACACCCTTATCAAGAAATTTATACATAGCTTTGTAGGTTAGCATATATTGGTCGTTTTTCACCTATTTGTCAGGCTAAAGTTCAAAAGTCTACGTGACTGAGTATCTGCAAAACTAAAATGACAGATAATACCACAAATTAGGAAATAAACGAATTTGATAAAAAGGCCAATTCGTTTACTTAGGCCATTCGTTGTACTGGATGGATAGATAGATAATCCGTTGTACTCGATACGTTATACGAGGCGCATCGACTTGATAAATCCTTATAAACAACGATCCGAAGGTTCGCAAAGCTAATCCTTGTAGTTATTGAAAGCTTAGTACAACGGATTAGCCCAACAAACGGATTGATTAGGGGGCCATTTCCAAACGGAAAAAGCGATAATTATCAACTGATTTTGTCATCCTTTTTTATAACGAATCGTTGTAGTTATTGAAGGTAAGTACAACGGATTAGCTTAAATCTCTGATTTAACCCAACAAACGGATTGACTAGGGGGCCATTTCCAAACGGAAAAAGCGAGAATTATCAACTGATTTTGTCATCCTTTTTTATAACGAATCCTTGTAGTTATTGAATGTTAATACAACGGATTAGCTTCAATCTCGGATTGATTAGGGGGCCATTTTATCAAATTAAAGAAACGGAAAAAGCTGATTTTGTCATCCTTTTTTATAACGAATCCTTGTAGTTATTGAGGGTTAGTACAACGGATTAGCGGAATAAACGGATTGATTAGGGGGCCATTTCCTCAAGAAGTACAGTAGCCTTGACGAAAAGAAAAAGGCGATAATTACTGATGAGTCAATAAGCCTCAGAAACAATCCGTTTAGTCCGCAAATCCGTTGTACTACTCGATACCAAGTACAGGGCGCATTGACTCTCATCTCAAGCTGACAGACAGCTAGACAGTTTGATAGGCAGTGAAACCCTAACAAAAGGCCTATTCTGTTGACAATGTGAGCAAAGCTAGGTAGTGGGTGTAACAAAATTCTACCAGCCTACTGCCCACCCTACGCTCGTTCTTTAGACTGAAAATCATGTATTTTATTGTACAGCGTTTCAACCGTTTCACCTTCAAACAATTGTTCTCTAAGGGTTAAAGAATCACGACTGTCTTTGTATAAAATGGATAAAAAACGGGCCATCTTGGCTGTACTCATATTTTTTAATAAAATTGTCATGGCTTCATAGAACACTTCTTGTTCACTCAGCGTTTTCACTTTCATGGTCATTTTCCGTTGTTAAGAGAATAAAATTCACCGGGTTGTCAACCTTAATGTTTCCATTATACCGCTTAATTAGGCGATCATCACAAGTGAGAAAATAATCACATCCGGCCGCTTCGGCACACGCGACATGAAGCGCATCCATTGGCTTGACCGCTTGAGCTTCCATTTCTTTGGCTCGTTTTTTTATCTTCTCATCAACCTTTTGATGTTGTTTAGCGATATGAATACAGTCATTCACCCACAATTGGTGTAACGGAAAAGGATTGTTGCTGTTTTCAAATTCCAACACCGAAGAGGTGACCAATTCTATTTCACCTATTTCAACCATTTGCATGAGAGTGACAAAAGCGATGGTTTCTAAATAGATTCTGGGGTGAGATTGGTCATCAAAAGGCCGATTGTACACACAGATGTCCAAATAAACTTTGGGAATTTTGTGAGTGTTTTCCATTGGTATTTATAGCATTGTTTTTGAAACTGACGTGGTTTTGAAAGCTTAGTACAACGGATTCGCGGAATAAACGGATTGATTAGGGGGCCATTTCCTCAAATTGAAGAAACGGAAAAAGCGATAATTATCAACTCATTACCCAATAAACCTCAGAAACAATCCGTTTATTCCGCTAATCCTAAGTACTACTCAATACCAAGTACAGGGCACCTTGATTCTCATCGATAGTTGACAACGAGGCGGTTTGATAAGCCGTGAAACCCTAATAAATAAAGTACCCGTTTTATTCAGGTGAGAAGGTAAGCGAAGGTGGGTAGTGGGTTTAGCTATCGCTGAACGAAGTATCGCTATCACTCTACCCACCCTACGCTTGCTACCAAATCACTTGAACGTCAGCATATTGTTGAAATATAGCATCTTTGCTGATTATCGGTATCGTTTCCGTCATCGCTTGTGCAAGAAGTAAACGGTCAAACGGATCTTTGTGGTGAAAAGGCAAAGTGAACAACACCTGAAGGTGTTCAGGTGTAATAGGAAGTAGATTTATCGCATTGCCTTGGATTTGAGTCGTCACCAAATCGGTGAAGGGTATGGAAAGCTTTAATTTGCCTTGGCTGGCTTTGATAGTTATTTCCCAAAGACTCACTACGCTTAATAGGCGTTTGTTAGCCATATCTTCGATGAGCATACGGGCACGGTGGCTCAGTTTTGGATTAGCTGTGATAAACCACAGAAAAGTATGTGTATCTAACAAAAAAATGTTGGTCATAGATACCTCCTAAACTCCTCCAATGGTTCATCAAAATCGTCGGCTATTTCAATTAATCCTTTAGCACTTCCAAATTTGGGACGTGGTTGGTTTTGATTAATTGGCACTAGCTTGACAAAGGGTTGATTATCTTTAGTAATCACCACTTCTTCTCCACGAGCGGCTTGTTCTAATAAACCAAACAAATGTGTTTGAACTTGTGCGACATCAATCTGTTGCATGAGTTGTTCTCCTTATCAGTGAGGTAGAACACACGATTATCTATAATGGAAGGGTAGAATGCAGTCAATCTTTCCCCATTTATTATGATGAATTTAGCAAAGCTCTACCCGCTTTACAATCTATTCTGCACTCGCTAGCTAAGTCTAGTACAACGGATTAACGGAATAAACGGATTAATTAGGGGGCCATTTCCTCAAATTGAAGAAACGGAAAAAGCGATAATTATCAACTCATTACCCAATAAACCTCAGAAAGAATCCTTTTAAAAGCAAATCCGTTGTACTCGATACAAAGTACAGGGCGCATTGACTCTCATCTCAAGTTGGCAGCTATGCAGTTTGATAACCCGATAAACTCTGAGAAAGGTACATTCCGACGCTCGCTCTACCTAGTTGTTTTTTAAAGCGTTACCAGATTATCGCTACTTCTGTCTAGCAAATACCCAGAAACATATTTATGGAGAATGCTAGAAACTAACGTTTGATAAGGAATGCCTTCTATTAAAGCCCGTTTCTGAAGAACATTAAAATCCCTAACAGACAGGTAAACATCAAGATGTTTATCTTGTTCAAAGGTAGCTTTGGCGTAGGCTTGATGACGTTTGATTTCAGGTTCTTTATCAGAGACAGATTGCCATTCTCCACGTTCAAAAGATTCTAACATGTCAAGTTCTTCTTGATCTAAATCCATTATCTATCCTCCGATATATTTTTTGGTGGCTTTGCGGCTTGGGATAATCGTTTTTAAAAAGATTTCTGTTTCAGTCTCAACGAAAGGGACTAAATAGGCGTAATTTTCAATAATGACAACAGAAATTTTTTGGCCTTTATATCGTTCTTGATTGGGATGTTCGTAAATATCAACTTCATCCCCTTGTTCAATATGGAATACAATCTCTTCAAAAGAGATATGACGTTCACTTTTTAGCTTCAAATTTTTTTCTGGATTCCAAGTGTAGTGTTTCATAACAGAGATAATGTTAAAGTGATATTTTTCAATTGATATCGTGATCAAAATGATGTTGACAGTGAAATTGAAGTCATTGTGACAAGCAGTACGAGTAGGTTGGACTGAGGAACGAAGTCCAACATCCCAGTGTCATCATTAATTAACTTCAACGAATTAGTACGAGTCAGCTGGACTGAAGAACGAAGTCCAACCTCCCGGTGTCATCATTAACATTGAATGTTGGAGTGATCTCGTTTCACAAGCGAACGAAAACCTACGCGGGCTGGAAGGTGAGTACAACGGATTGACTTCAATCCCGGATTAATTTGGGGGCCATTTCCTCAAAAAGTACAGTACCCTTTTTGAAAAGAAAACCGCGAAATGATCACATCACGAGATATCAGCCAAAGAAACAATCCGTTTAATCCGCAAATCCTAAGTACTACTCAACGGAAAAAGCGATAATTATCAACTCATTACTCAATAAGCCTCAGAAACAATCCTTTTAAAAGCAAATCCTAAGTACTACTCAACGGAAAAAGCGATAATTATCAACTTATTTTGTCATCCTTTTTTATAACGAATCCTTGTAGTTATTGAGGGTAAGTACAACAGATTAGCTTCATTCCCGGATTGATTAGGGGGCCATTTCCTAAAAACGTTTGACGAAAAGGAAAAAGCGATAATTATCAACTCATTACTCGACAAGTTTAAATGAGCTGCATATCCATACACACTAGAACGATAAAGTCAACCGTCAAGGCCGATAATTTTTTTTTACCTAGGGAAATGACGGCATTAGTGACAGTGCAAGTGCAAAGCACGGGGCCCACAAAAAGCCAACCCGTGAGGGCTTTGCGAGAGAAGCCAAAGGCTGATACCGAATGCGCTCGCTCGGCTCTCGCCCCACCCATTACCAACTTATCCACATCGCAACCCACAACGCGGCCCATAAATACGTGAGTTCGACTTTAATTTTCAGTGGGTTATATAAATTTGATACTAATCAAGTGTTTGACAATAATTAATTGATAAAAAAAACGTTTTTGACTATTAAACCTTTAACATTCATACGTCAATAACTGGAAAATTGTGGGCCATAGAATGAAATGAGCCAGTCAATGTTTTTTTAACTGATTGATTTAAAAGTAATTATAAATAACTATTTGATAGCATAACTAATTCTATAACTCACTGATATTTAAAGCCGAGCTCACGTTAAATAAGTGTCTAAAAACCTCCGAGTAAGGTAAACCTCTTGCTGTTTTCAAAAACGAGTAGCGCGTGCGTCGGCGGCGCATTTTAAAGAAGCTGAGATGACATTTCACGCACTAAATGGTTGCATGGCGTGTTACATGGAATGTGACAAGCATAAACTCTTGGCGTGGATGTCGGTGAAATTATACTGCACACAGTTTGCGCTTTATTTATCTCGCTTCGCTCGTTATTAAAATCTGGCGGCAAATCTCGGATAGACATAAGAGGCACGACAGAGGGCCATACTTTAATTTGATAACATCCAAAATATTTTATGGCCCCCAAACAAGACTGTTCTCAATAGCCATACAAAAAAAATGGAAAAGGCCAACCTCGCAAAGAAGTGCCCGGATTGTTATTAACACATCCGATGTTTAGCTTTACGAGGATGTGTTTTCCAAGTTATTTTTCGTCGAACACTATATTAATAATAAGAGGCACGACAGAGGGCCATACTTTAATTTGAAAGCATCCAAAATATTTTATGGCCCCCAAACAAGACTGTTCTCAATAGCCATACAATGGAAAAGGCCAACCTCGCAAAGATGTGCCCTGATTTTTCTGAACAATTATTATAGAGTTTCAGAAAAATGGATAGGTGGTGAGCTACCCTCTCCAAGGCTTGGTGTTGTTGGCGTGGTACTCGGCTTGGTTTCAAGACGAATGGTTCTCTCCGCCGGGCTTGGCGTCGGAATGGTACTCGGCTTGGTTTCAAGACGAATAATAATACTACCCTCTCCAAGGCTTGGCGTTGTTGGCGTGGTAGTCGGCTTGGTTTCAAGACGAATGATTCTCTCCGCCGGGCTTTGAGTGGTACTTGGCTTGGTTTCAAGACGAATAGTCCTATCCGTCGGGCTTGGCGTTGGAATGGTACTCGGCTTGGTTTCAAGACGAATAGTCCTATCCGTCGGGCTTGGCGTTGGAATGGTACTCGGCTTGGTTTCAAGACGAATGGTTCTTTCCGCCGTGCTTGGCGTTGTACTCGGCTTGGTTTCAAGACGAATAGTTCTTTCCGCTGGGCTTTGAGTGGTACTCGGCTTGGTTTCAAGACGAATGGTTCTATCCGCCGTGCTTGGCGTTGGAATGGTAATCGGCTTGGTTTCAAGACGAATAGTTCTTTCCGCCGGGCTTTGAGTGGTACTTGGCTTGGTTTCAAGACGACTAGTACTCTCGGCCTTGCTTGGCACCGGGCGAGCCGTGGCTTTGCTACTAAAAGCATATTCGCGAGTGGTGCCTTTTTTGGGCAAGGGTTTTAAGGCCTCCACATTGATTTGGATGGCTTGCGATTCGTTGGCGTTTA
>NBMI01000047.1 GCA_002085445.1 Candidatus Parabeggiatoa sp. nov. 2 | reverse complement strand
TATTGAAAGTAAAAAATCGGGTACCCCACCCTAACACACACAAAATTTTATTAAAAATCAATAGGTTATATCTTAACTTAATGGCATTGAGGTGAAACCTGGGGGCCCCAACCCCGTAGGGGTTTTCAGGCAAAAGTCATAGTCGCATTGCTCCTACTACAAACGCCGTTATGTTAAACTAAAAAAATTTTGTTTACCTACTTAACTTACCATTCGCTTAATAAAATCATAAAAACGCTAATTTATAACTATTTGACAAACTATTTTATCGCATTTTTTAGGCGTGAATTTCCCAAAAGAACCTGGGCAAGCGAATGACTCAAACAGCCTCGCTTAAGCTTATCGATGATTTTTTCTTCAGAAGACTCCAAAACCAGGATTGACTCGTAAACGGATCATGAAATCGCTAGGCTAATCAATCCGCTTAGTCCGCAAATCCGTTGTACTTAGACAAAATTTTAAGTTTTTTATTAAGCGAATGGTAAGACTTAATTTAAATTAAATTAAATAGCCTTTTTCTCTTAACCAAGCCTTCACAATCTTATTCCGTTGTATCGCTATTTCAGGCTCAACATCTCCAAAAATAATTTTTTCTGTCTTTTTTTCAGAAACTTTTCTCATGGCTCCCACAACTTGTGTTTGTAGCCACTCAGGTAAACTACGCCAATTCTCATCCGTCATTGATTCACTCATCAAATCAATGACAACCCAAACAAGTTCACGGAGGGTGTAAAGTCCCGCTTCATATTGAGATCGATACTCAGTTAATTCGGTACTCAAATCGCCATTATCTTTTTTCATTGTTCCTCCCTCATAGCACGTACCACTTTATCCGCAACCTCCCAAGCTTGATCATGTAAATTCTTTGGAATCCCTTGTCCAATATGCCGCATAAGCTTTCGCGCCGGCATTTTCCCACTTTCTTCCTCAAAGAGTCGTCTTAAGGCATTAAGCTCATGCATCTCATGAGCGATATGGGCTATGATAGCTTCATCACTCTCTAGGAGCTTAGCATTAAAACGAACGGGAATTTTACCTGTTTTGTCGTGATAGAAATCACTCCATTTAATCCAGTCATCTGGATCAAATTCATCCTTTCGATAGAAATACTCGGCATCAGCGTCCTTTCTGATCCATTTCTTCATAAACCCAATATATATATCATATGGTATTTCTATACCCTTTGACTTAGCCAAGGCTATGGCATCTGATGCTGTTCGTGGGCCATTTACATTGGGGGCATAAGGTGCCATTCTGGGATATTGAGCCGTTCCAAGAGCTACTTTTTTCTGTTTTAGAGCGTGTTTTAAAGGCCATAAATTGAGCGGCTTGAGAAATATGAGATAAAATCGTTCTTGGATTTCTTTGACACGTTTGAAGCACGCTTTTAGCATGTCACCTAAATTTTTAAATTGTATAAATAAATTCATCACTTTCAAAAAAGCTAACAACTAATAGTTTGTAAAAATAATTAATTAAATCAATCTCTCAGGGGCAGAAACGTCAGCACGTATCTTTTGCTGGACAGTGTTGGCAACATCAGCCCATCACATTTATTTGGGGGCCATGTTGTCATTTGAATTAATTCAAATCACGCTGTCACTCAATGATCAAGTTTTTATCAAACAACCATAACGACAAGGATTGTATATAAGAAGGGATTTATCATAAGAAATTTCTGATAAATTTTTAAGTAAGAAATCGACTCGATATGAGAAATATCAAATATCTCACCTAAGTCTAAATGTTGGCAACGTCAGCCCATCGCGTTTATTTGAGGGCCATGTTGTCATTTGAATTAATTCAAATCACGCTGTCATAGCCCGAAACCTCAGCACGTCTATTTTGCTGGACAAAGTTCGCAACCTCAGTCCATCACATTTATTTGAGGGCCATGTTGTCATTTGATTTAATTCAAATCACGCTGTCATAGCTCGAAACCTCAGCACGTCTCTTTTGCCAGACAAAGTTCGCAACCTCAGCCCATCACATTTATTTGAGGGCCATGTTGTCATTTGAATTAATTCAAATCACGCTGTCATGGCTCGAAACCTCAGCACGTCTCATTTGCTAGACACTGTTAGCAACGTCAGTCCATCACATTTACTTAATTCGTTTATCCGCGCTTGTGTCGTTGTACTTAATTAATTCGTTTATCCGCGTAATTCGTTGTACTTAATTCGTTTATCCGCGTAATTCGTTGTACTTAATTAATTTCGTTGTACTTAATTCGTTTATCCGCGTAATTCGTTGTACTTAACCGTGAAAACGGGAATGCGCCCGGCCATGTTGTCATTTGATTTTATTCAAATCACGCTGTCATGGCTCTTATGAATAAGTGATGAAATTGCGTGTAAAAAGAATTGCTTATAAATAAAATTTTCATTTTTAATTTTTTCAGTCACAACCCACTCTGTCTTTTCAAGCAATCGATATCCCGTTTCATCTATTTGCCAATTGCTCAACGCGTTTGCGATTTTTTCGTAACGGGTAAATCTGATATTTGCTGGCTTGTTCATTGTGGTTTTACATTAAAAACATCCGATGTTTGGCAAACCTCGGATGTTTGTCCAAGTTGCACCATTTCACTGAAGCCAATTTCCAATCAAAATAAAAGCGGCCCAAAAAGAGGGATGATCATAATAAAGTGCCGTTTTTTCCATCATCTCCAATTGCGCTTGTCGCAGGGCTTGCGCTTTTGATAGCTTACCCTCGCTGACATGTTTATAAAAAAGCGGCATTAATTGAGCCGGAAACGACTGTTCTACCTTCCAAAGAGTTGCGACAGCACTTTGGGCACCAGCACGAAGCGCAATACCACCTAAACCCAATGCGGCGCGATCATCTCCCTGAGCTGTTTGGCAGGCACTCAAGGTGATAAGATTGAGTGACGAGTCATGGATTCGATTGAAGGCTAATGAATTTTCAAACTGATCTAATAACAAACGCCCTTCGCCAGTTAGGATGTAAGTTTCGTTGATATCAGCCTTAAAAGCGGCATGAGAGGAAATATGTACCGCAAAATGAGCCGTTTTTATTAATTCCTGCTCCAAGCGACTTTTGGTAAACTGTTCATTCAGTAACTCGACAAATGTACTGTTTTTATCAGAAGCGGCTTGAACCTGATTTTTAATCCATTTAAATTCGGTTTCGGTATTAGGCAAATCGTGTAACTTCAAACCCGCAAGTAATATATGAATGTTGTTCGGTTTCGCTATGTTGTTCGGTTTCGCTTTAGATGAATCACTCAAAGTCAACGTTAAACCCGGCACTATCGCTAACGCATAGTCATGGATAAGGTAGTTTGTTCCATTATGGAGTGCCGCGATAGGCAAAGTGCGGAGTATGCCATCCGGCACAAACACCAACGTCTCAACGCCCTTTAGTTCAGTTTCAATGGGGCGAATTAACCAGTCGTATAACGTTTGTGCGTATGTCAGAAAACTGTTGCCACGAAATTGTTCGGTTTCAAGTTGTTCACGAAGGGCATTGACTTGTTGACTTAGCGTTTCTTTGTTAATCGGAACTGTTCGCCAAACTATGTCATCCTTATTATGCCGCAAAAGTGCCAACCTATCGTTAAAAATAATCGGATAAAGTACTGCCGTGCCCGGTAACAGTGGCGCAACGTCATCAAGTTCCACCTGTGCATCAATGACACACTCGTTCTGGAAATAGTCGAGCAATTCAGCCCCTTTCAGTTTTTCTAGCGTGTCTTGGGTGTCTTTGAGATATTTTTTTATCAACGAAGGCGGCGAAGAGGCTGCTTGTTGTAACAATAAGTCGGCCAATTCCAGAAATACGGCGCCCACTTTGTCACGAAAGGATGAGCGAGAAGCCCGATAAATACGGGACAAATCGTAGCGAATAGACAATAAAGTGTTGACAGCTTGTTGATAGGCTGAAATCGCGTCATCGTTCTGTCCCAGTTTTTTGAGTAATCGCCCACGCTGCCATTGCCAATAGTAAAGGAGTTCATGTGCGCTTACCTCTTGGGCTTTAAATATCGCTTGGCGTGTCAGCGTCAGGGCTTCTGCATAACGGCCCTTGTCCATATAGAGTTGAGCCAGATAGCCTAATGCCTGAGAGATCGCTCGCCTATTTTTGTGTTCTTGAGCTAACGTCAGTGCGTCACTAAACATCTGGTAGGCATAAGGCAATAACTTAGCTTGGTGTGAAGGAAATTGCTTATAAATCATAAGGATAAGTTTACCCACTCTGAGCTGAACTTGGATTTGTTGGTGGGGCGCGTCGATAGGCTGACTCTTTTTCAGGATAGTAAAGAGTTCGCTTTCAATCTCCTGAAATGTTGACGTTTTTTCTAATTGCGTCTGCACCCAATTAACCATAGCCTTGACGGCAAGCAGGTTGTTTCCGGCCTGAGTCGCTGAATCTGCACTTTGACGATAATACGTTAAGGCTTTGTCGCGCTTCTCCGGTTCAGGATAGGTGGCATAGACGTTGCCTAAGTTATTCAGTGCCACCGCAGCGGCACCAGGCTGTTTTAAGGCCTTGGCTCGGTTTACACTGTCTTTTAACAGAGCAATGGCTTTCTCAGTTTTCCCGACAATAAAATAGGCGTACCCAAGGCTTCCTAAGATAATCGCGTTGCTGAGAGGATCAGCTTCTGAGGTATTTTCCAGCGCAACGCATAGCACTGCTATCGACTCTTGATAATGGCCTAAATGTTGGTAGGTTTCAGCGACTTGGAGCAGGGTGTCGCCGCTGGGTATATGTGTACCTGTCGCTATCTGGTGGTTTTTAATGCCTTCCTTCTGGCAATAGCGCATTGCTTGTACTAACGCATCGCCTTGCGTCTGTGGGGCTGCTGGAATGTTAGCCGGAAAGCAACTCAACAGGCTGAAGATAATAAGATATATTGTTCGCATAATAAATCCTTCTATTTTTTTATACGCACATCAATAACTACAAGGATTATATTTCATTGTCTGGATCAGAATTAGCAGAATTTTAGAATTTTCAGAATTCACCATGAAGTCTTTTAATATGATTCTGTTAATTCTTAAATTGAATAAAATGATCTCGCTTCGCTCGTTACTTCGTTTCTGATTCAGACAAAGGAATATCTATCGTATGTGCCATTAGGGTTTATCCTTTCTTATATATAATCCTTGTAGTTATTATGGTTTATACTTCACTCTTTTGCTTTTGACAGCAATTGTTTGAAACTGTCTAAATCAGAACACCGCATGGCCTGTCTAAACAGGTTCTCTAACACATCCTGACGATTGAGGGTATGAATCTGATCAATCAGCTTGCCGGGCACCATTCCAAATTTGTCTTCCAAAAACTTCTGTCCAAAAAATATAACGCACGCAAATGACGCTTGCATGCGCCACGCATATTTGGATGTCTCTTGCGTCAAAGCGCGTCAAAGCGCGTTTATTTTATAGCCCATTTAATCGAGATGCTATCGTTGTCATAAAACACCTACAAAAAGCATGGCTAATGAGGGGCAATTGGGGGCCATAACTCAATTTGAAACTTTTATGGCCCCTAAATCAGGTAGTCTAAATAACCCTAAAATATCTCTTGCGTCAAAGCGCGTCAAAGCGCGTTTTCCACTTCAGTTGAATTTATAAGATCCAATTTAACCCTTAATTCGCATTAATCAATAAAATTCAACCCGTTATACATTTCAACAGTTACAATCAGGATTTTTTTAATGTTTCGGGAATGATGAACGAATTCCCGAAACAACCCTTTTTTGATGGACACTAATCCGTTTATTTAGGACACCTTGTACCTCTTGATTGGTATTTTGAAGTTGTACCCGTTTCACCTTCAGGGAAAACGGATCAACATCATTTTTCTCTGCGCTGGCTTTAATTTCAAAAACGTTTAATCAATCTGAAAAACGCCCATGATTGCCAGCCTTACCACATCCAAACAACGGTTTTGTCAGTGAAACCGGTTCACAAAATAGGTTTTTGGCAAGCCTCTTTTCCGCAGCCGTTGGACGAGGCCTGTCGCTATCAAGGTAGAAACTGGCCCATCTGGTGTCCATTAGGTTATTGGGGGCCACTTTATGATGGCCTTTGATCAGAAAAGTGTTGCCGATGGTGCGAGGTGTACAACCCTCTTTGAACAATTTAGAGGCCTCCAAAAAATAGGCTGGTAGGGCGAGAAGCCCCTGTAATGGGTCGATATAGGGCGTATTAATCGTTACAACACCATCTATACCTAATTGTGATGAGGCATCTATGGCTCTTATTCGAGGCGCTTCAAAAATCCCTTGAGCCGTGTTGTTATAAATGCCGGTGCTTGTAATGTCGATATTGCCACCTCGGCCTTCATAAGCCTGTGCGACAATCTTGCTGTCATCAAGCACGATGAATTCAGGGGTGAGGGTGATGTTACCACCGTCGCCCTTTTCAGCGTAGACGCTGGTATTGATTCCACTATTAATTAGATATAGGTACCCTAATGAAGTGATATCTATATTGCCTCCATTAGCGCGTGTGGTTGCTGTTTCTATAAAACCATTCGTCATACGCAGCAGGTCTTCCACATGCAGGGATAAATTTCCAGCTTGACCTTGACCTTTACTACTTGCGGATATAATGCCTCCGGAATTCAGGTGTAAAGCTTGTGTTCGTAATTCTACATATCCTCCCTCGCCACCCCCCTCAGTTCCAGTACTAATCTGTGCATTATCCGCTACACTTATTTCTCTTGCTTCTAATACAATGGCACCCCCATTTCCAGCATTGTCAGAGTTATAGTTTGATTTTGAAAAAATACCACTGGAATGACCTGATGTACTTGTACCCGATAGAACAACACTATCTGCTTTGATATATGTATTAGCACCTTGACCTGTTCCAAAGCTGGATACACTTACCTGCGCGCCATTATAAAGATGGATTTTGTCAGCCTTAATTTCAATTGTGCTGCTATTTCCTGTCTGTTCGTCTGTACCTACAGTAATTGAACTAATAGAACTGCCAAAACCTCGACTACCCTCGCCAGACAGAATGACTCGATCTCTTATCTGAATCTTTATATCTCCACTTTGGTGATAGCCAGTAGTCAGAGAAAATATCACTGCGCCATCCTCTAGGTGTAATTCATTCGCTTCTAATACGATAGTGCCAGCATTACCGGCATTATCAGTATTACTTTCTGTCGCTGTATTAATTGAACTGTTCAAATTTTCACTTCTTTCACCAGAAAGGATAATATTATCTGCTGCCTTAATGCGTATATTACCTCCTTGACCCCCTCCAAAAATGGATGTACTTATCTGGGTACCATCTGCAATATAGACTTGCCTTGCCTCAATTATAATGTTACCGGCATCTCCGGCATTGCTCAACTGACTATTTGAGTTTGCACCAATCAGACCCAAACGACCGGTGTTACGACTATCCGAAAGTCTGATAGTCCCGGCAATTTTTATATGAATATCCCCTCCTTGACCCACTCCAAAAGTCTGCGAAACTATTTGCGCGCCTTCAGTGAGATTTAATTGCTCTGCCTCAATATTAACCAAACTCGCATTTCCTGTTCCAATCGTTTCTGAACCTATTACACTGTTATTTAATTGGACTTGTCCAGCGCGTATATCAATAATTCTTCCGTTCTCTATGTCGAGTGTTTTCGCTTCCACTACGCTGTTATCAAAAAACAACTGCTCCGAGCGAATATAAATAGCACCACCACCTTCGCCACTTGTATTCACATGTATATTGTTAGCAGTAATTAGCCCACGTTGCGCCTCTGCACTGATGTTTAACCCAGATTCTGTAGATACGATGTCACCGTGTGAGGCAATACTGGCAAGATTGATTCGCCCATATTCAGCATAAAGTCCTACGTTGAATTCACCATCATCATTGGGCGGTTCACCATCCATGCGTAAATCACCCCCAATAAGCGACAAAGTGTTACCTTCTGAAACAGACAGAAAACTATCTTCGATAGTGATAGCACTCGGCGCGTCAGTTAAAAAACCAAACGCGCTAATCGGCGCGACAGTCAACAACGGTTGCTCAGGGTGCCTGGCGTTAAACTCGCTTCCATCGGCAAAACGCAAAGTATCCGCAGTGCTGGCATGAAAACTCCCTTGCACGTCCAATTGGGCACCTTCACCAAACATGATGCCATAAGGATTAAGAAAATAAAAATCGGCCTCGGGTATCGTGGAGCGTAGTAAGCCATTGATATGTGATGGATTGCCACCCGTGACTCGACTGATGATATTTTGAACACTGTTCGGCCCAGAGAAAGTTGCGCTTTCACCAATGTTAATATTGAAGTCGCTAAAACTGTGGAATAAATTGCCACCGTGTTGTTGGCCGAGTTTGGCACCGATTTTATAATTGGGGCCGTCTAAAGCCCCACGAAAGCCTAAAGTACCGTCAAGTACCACCTCGGCATGGGTTGAAGACGCAGCCGCCATACCGGTCACTAATGCACTGGCAAAAACTAAACCTTTATTCACGGTAAAGCGACGGTGTTGTTGTGTGTTCATTCTGTCTGATCTCCACGATTGTGTTGTTTCGGGAATGAGGAACAATTTTCAGAAACAAATAGTACCAACGTTTCGGGAATTCCTTCGTCATTCCCGAAACAACTCATTTTAAAATTGGCGACGGTATTGAAAAAATAAAATATTTGCGGTAAACATACTGCGTTGTTAGATGTTCATCCTGCCTTATCTCCACGATTAAGCGATTGAATTTGTTCGATGAGAGTTGTAAATTGTAATCCGCTAAAATCTCGGCCAGTTCTGGCTGTTGGGATGGCTCAAATTGAATATCCAATCTCCAAATATTCTCCTCTTGTTCTTGAGTGCTTTCAATACCTTGTGCTTGCAATGCGTTATGGAGTTGATAAGCACCTGAGCAAAAATATTTGTGTGTGTGCTTTAATTTTTAAATACAACCGATGTGTGTGCAAATCTTATCACCTATCAGTTTTAAAATTCTCAACACTTCAGACACGGAGCTACGGAGTTTCACAGAGATTTCACCGAAAACTCTGTGCTACTCTGTGGTACTCTGTGGCTCTGTGTTGAAAAATGACGAGCTAAGGTGTGCAAATGTTTGTCTCATCATCATTATGGAGGCCACATAACATAATTAATAACCGACAGCCAAGATATAAATCTCAAGGCTAAAAACTAAAGTACCCGAAACAGGGCACTTTAAAATTCAGGGTGTGTCCCACTTGTCCTACAAACTTCTCGTTATCTTGCGGCCCAAACCTTAAGGTTTCTGTTGAGGGCCAGGTTTTCAAATTGATTGGGCCAGTTTTTGTTAATGTACTTTCACAAACAAGGTTTCTAAAACCGAGTGGTTTCTTTTGGGGGCCAGGTTGGCGAATTGTTGATTTGATTGATGGCCCTTTTCCCTAAAAACTTCCTACTTGGACAAGTGGGACACACCCAAAATTCACTACCACCGTAAGGAGGTCATATCAATGACTAAAGCAAAACTGCTTAGTGCATTGTTTTTTCTGGGTTTGTTGTTTGCATTGCCGGTTGAGGCTAGAGTGCAACTGACACTCACGCCACCCAATGTCACTATGGGTACCGGGGACACCGTGTATATCAACTGGCAAGCAACCGGTGCCTCAAGTTATTCTTTGGCAGGGGCAGGCAACTGGCAAATTTGGATGCGGTTCTTTTCTAATACGTCAAATTCCGGCCGTATCCGACTACGTCCCAAGGACGCAACGGGTACATTTCACGCTGGTTTTAAAGTCTGTGCTAGAAATAACACCAGTGATTGCGATACCAAAAACTTCACTGTCACGGTAGCAACCCCAGCGCCGCGGCTGTGGATAGATATGCGTACCTTTATGACAGTAGACAGTGGGCAAGCCTTTTCAACGCCGTTGTCTATTAATGGGGGTCGTCCGCCCTATACTGGCACCGTTTCTGGGCGTTTCCCAAATGGTTATGCCCCCGTTGTTGATGTGAATGGCGGGTATATTCGTTGCGACAACAATAGTTATTGCAAGATACCTGTCGTCGCTTCACGTCTTGATTATATGCCGTTTACGGTGGAAATTCGGGATAGTGCCGGTTCGACGGCCCGCACAGAGTTTGAAATTGCGGTTGAACCGACGGTTGCGCCTCCTGATACCACGCCACCGACTATCACGCTCACCAGTCATGCCAATGGTTCAACGATTTCAACCAGTAGCAAAACGCTTCGAGTTGAGATGACGGCCACTGATAATGACAGACTTGCCAATGTCACTTGGCAAAATAGTCTGGGCGGTAAGGGGAGTGTCAGTCGTGATGGGGTTTCTCGATATCACGATGTCTATTTATATGAAGGACGCAATGTGCTGACTTTTACTGCCCATGATTTTGCCGGGAATAAACGCAGTGTTAGCCTGACAATTATTAAGGCCGATAATAGCGCGCCCACTATTAGCATTACCCATCCCACCAGCGGTTTGTCTTACAGCACGTTTGATGACAGCCTTAATCTCAAAGGGACGGCTTCCGATAATCTTGGGGTTTCGTCTGTCAATTGTGCCAATGATCGTGGTGGTAGTCACAGAGCCAGTGGTACAACCGCTTGGAGTTGCAACGTGACGTTGCAAGAAGGGCGCAATAATATTACCGCCACCGTTTATGATGCGTCGGGTAATCACAGTAGCGATACGTTAAAAGTCACAAAAAAGATACCCGTTAATCATCATCCCCAAATTGAGATGATTTCGGCGCCATCAACCGCCAGGGCCGGGCAATCGTTTACGATTACCCTACGCGCTGTCGATTCGGATAATAATTTGCGTCACATCAAGGTGGATTGGAGGGCAAGCGGTAACTATGTCACCACTAAAAATGTGTCGCCGGGACAAACCGTTAGTTTTACTTATACCTATCCGCGTCAAGGCACGTTTACGTGGGTAGCGACGGCGCACGATTCGCGAAGTGCGGGTAGTTACCCAGTGACAAGAAGTATTATCGTCACTGCCAATCCGTTAACGTCTCGAAACACAGGCTATCATGGCAGTAAAACGCTCAGGCATTCCAAAGAGCGCAGATGTCAGCGCAATTGTTTGGTTGCGGATCCGATTGACACGGCAACTGGGGCGCAAGTCCTAACACATCATCTACTGAGTGTTGAGGGCGTGTTGCCGATTTCTGCGACGCTAAGCTATAACTCGTTGCTACTCACCCAAGGCGTGGTGGGCCGAAGTTGGAGTTTGAATGGTTTTGATACTCGGTTGCAAGCGTTGCCAAGCGGCGATATTGAAGTCCATTGGTCAACTAATCGCTCTAATGTGTTTAAAAACCACGGCAATGGGCAATTTAGCGGCACCGATTTGGTCACGTTATACGATAAATTGGTCAAAAACAATGACGACAGTTTTACGTTGACGCGCCAAAACAAAACCGTTTACCAATTTGATGAGACGGGCTTACTTGTCAGCCTACGCAACCAAAAAGGTCAATCTCTGACGTTTAAGCGTGATACGATGGGCCGACTCATTCAAGTCACTGAGCCAGTGTCCGGGGTATTTATCAAATATGCCTATAACAACAACAACTTACTGGCAACCATCACAGACTCATTGAATCGGCAAGTTCATCTGGGCTATGACAGTGACAAGAATCTTGTCACGATTACCGATGCGGCTGGGCAAACCCTCACTTACACGTATAACGAGTTTGGGCAAACATTGACTGGGATTAATGGGGATGGAGTGCAACTGTTTCGTAATACCTACGATACTGAAGGCCGTATTATTAGCCAAGATGATAGCGTTGAGGGCAATCAGCTTTTTCGCCTCAGCTACGATGACACCACTCAGCCCGGCAAAATCATCAGCACCGTCACCAATCGCACTGGCGGCACTCGCGTCTATACTTATGACGACAACTATCAATTGCTCAGTTTACGCGATGAGCTGGGTAACACAACGAGTTACGCTTATAGCAATGGCCGTCGTAGCAGTGAAACGGATGCCAACGGCCATACCACGCGCTTTGTTTATCGCAACGGCCATTTAGTGGCAATGACTAACACGGCTAACTTAAGCACGGCTTTTAGTTATGACAGTCGGGCTAATTTGTTGTCGATTAAAAATGCGCTGGGGCAACTGGTTCGTTGGGAATACGATGCGAATAATAATGTCATCCGTCAAACGGATCGTGCTGGGCAAATCACTCGTTTTGCCTATAATATTAATGGGCAATTGGTCAAAGTAATGGCCCCCAACGGGGCAACGACAACTTATACCTATCAACAGGGTAGAGTTGCCGTTATCACAGATGCCAATGGCAAGACACAATCCGTTGCGTATGATCGAGCGGGGCGTGTTATTCAGGTGACGGATGCTAACCAGCAGACAACCCGCTTTATTTATGATCCGCTTAATCGGTTGCGTTCGATAACTGATCCGTTAAACCGCACGGTTGAGATGACTTATGACAGTCGTGATAATTGGCTGACTTTCAAAGACGCGAAGGGCAACCTAACACGTCGGTTTTACGACGGTAATGGCAATCTAATCGCAGAAATTGATCCATTGGATCGAAAAACGCGCTATGAATATGAGGGTGAAGGCCGTCTGAGCAAACTGATTGATTCTGAAGGACAAATCACGCAATGGCATTATGATGCGGCTGGGCAAGTTGTCAAACTGATCAGTCCGGCGGGCAATGAGACGCAATGGGTTTATGATGCGGTGGGTAATGTTGTCAAAAGCATTGATGCGTTAGGACATACTGTGCAAACGAGTTATGATAGCTTAAACAATCCGCTGACAATCGTTGACGCAGCCGCTTATACCACCACCCTAAGCTATGATGCGTTAAATCGTGTGACGGCGATCAAGAATGCGTTAGGGCATACCCAACAAATCAGTTATGATGTTCGCGGGAATGTCTCGACGGTGCGAGATGCGATGGGTTATTTAACTCGTTATGGGTATGATGCGCATAATAATTTAATCCGCGAAACCAATGCGTTAAATCAAACCACGCGCTATCAATACGATCAACTGCACCGATTGGTCAAAATCATTGACGCGAAGGGGCGCGTGACTCGGCTGAATTATGACGCGAAAGGGCGACTCGTTCGCGTTAAAAACCCATTGCGATACACCACGGGCATGAGCTACAACGCAGTTGATAACTTAGTCAAAACGACGGCCCCGTTAGGTGGCACAGTAGAAACCCGTTATGATCAGCTGGATAATCCTATCCAAGTGACGGATGCGTTGGGGCGCACGACGGACTTGAAATATGATGCCGTCAATCGTTTAAACCAGATTAAAAACGCGCTGAATCAGATCACGCACTTGGAATATAACGACGTGGATCAACTGATTGGCAGTGTTGACGCACTCAATGGGCAGAGCTCACAAGTCTTTGATTCAGAAGGCCATCGCGTCAGTTTGACGGATCCGAATAACAATCAAACACGCTTTGAATTTGATCAAAAAAGCCGTTTGGTTGCGGAAATCTCCAGTGCTGGTGGCAAACAGCATTATGGTTATAATGCCAGAGATTTGCTCACAGAAGTCACCAATGCCCGCGGACAAAAGCGGCAAATGGCGTATGATGCCGCCGGGCGTATTGCCCAGATAAGCGATGAAGAGGGCACAATTGCTTATACCTATGATGCCAATAACAATCTGTTAACGGTGACAGATGACCAAGGTACGATTGTGCGCGTATATGATGCGTTAAATCGGGTGATTAAATACACCGACACGCGAGGCCATACTCTCCAATATGTGTTTGATGACGTGGGCCAGTTAGTCACATTGATTTATCCGGATAATAAAGCGGTGCATTATGAATATGATGCGGCTGATCAACTCACCAAAGTCACTGATTGGGCCGGGCGTGAAACGCGCTATGAATGGGATGCGAATGGGCAGTTAGTGCGTGAAATACGGCCGAATGGCACGCAGGTAATACGCCGCTATGATAAGGCGGGGCAATTGTTGCAACAAACCGATATTTCGCCCAGTGAAGTGATTGCCCAATTTGAGTTCAGGTATAACGCGGTGGGCAATATCACCAACGAGCAACCGGCACTGAAACCGCCTTTGTTAGATGCGACAATGACTTATACGGCCGCAAATCGGTTAGCCACCTACAATAGCAAACCCGTCAAGTACGATGCCGATGGCAATATGACTAAAGGGCCGTTGGCTGGTGCGATGAAAGCGTTTCAGTTTGATTCGCGCAATCGGCTCAGCCAAGTGGCCGGTACGTTTTATCAGTATAACGCTGAGAATCAACGCATTGCCGTAAAAAGCAACGGTAAAACCACCCATTACGTCATCAATCCCCATGCCGCCTTAAGTCAGGTTTTGGTCAAAACGGCTGCTGATGGCACGCAAACTTATTATGTGTATGGCTTGGGCTTAATTGGTGAAGAAACCGACGGCGCGTATCGGGCTTATCACTATGACTTGCGTGGCAGTACAATCGCGTTGACGGATGCTACCGGTACCGTGGTTGAGCGATTTGCGTATTCCGCCTTTGCCCAATTAGTCAGTCACCCAGACACATTGCCTGACACACAGTTTTTGTACAACGGGCGTGATGGCGTGATGACAGCTGCCAACGGCTTGTATTACATGCGAGCGCGGTATTATAGCCCGGAGATTCGACGCTTTGTGAATCAGGACGTGTTGTTAGGGAACGTTGCTGACGGGCAGACGTTGAATCGGTATGCTTATGTGACGGGGAATCCGGTTAGTTATGTTGATCCGTTTGGGTTGAAGCAACGTTCAATTTATTCACGCATACGTTCTTTAAAGGCAAAAGCTACTTCGCGTCGCGTAAGTCGTTCAATGTCAAGAACTTCACGTCGCGTAAGTCGTTCAATGTCAAGAACTTTGCGTCGTGTAAGCCGTTCAATATCAAGAACTTCACGTAGCGTAAGTCGTTCAATATCACGAACTATACGTCGTGTGCGTTCTTCGGGATTACGACTATCACGTCCTTACATTAAAAAGGCAAAACCCACAGTCTCAAAAATAACTAAGGTAGCTAAACTAGCTTCAAAAGTAAATAACGTGGCAAAAGCCGCTATTGAGGCCAACAGGCTACGTAAGCAACATGAAGAGTATCAGACAAAACATAATCTTAGACCAGGGGGTATTAAAGATACATCTATGTTTGCTGCATCTCTACCAATAGGCCTTGCTCATATAGGAACGGATACAGCTACTACCTTTGTTTACTATGCGGCATGGGTTAGTGATAATACGATAAACAAATTGCCATATATAGGTGGTGTTGACTGGGGAATGCAGAAAAGGATGAAACGCTGGAATGAAGCTTGTGATAAAACACTTGATGTGAATTATCTTTTTGATTAGCCATGTCAGACAACGTCTTTTTGTTGCCCACCCTTCAATTGTCTGAATCAGAATTTTCAGAATTATAGAATTTTCAGAATAGGTTAAGAGGTTTTATTCTGTCAATTCTTAAATTCTGTTAATTCTGATTCAGACTGTCAATTCTAAAATTCTGTTAATTCTGATTCAGACATTGTTCAAATTTCATTCAAGTAGAGCCATGCGACAAACAATTTATATTGAAACCAGTATTCCAAGCTTCTATTATGAAGATAGAAGCGATGCAGCAGCCGTTGCCCGCCGAGAATGGACACGTCAATGGTGGGATAATAACCGTGATGTTTACGATTTAGTGAGTAGTACGGCGGTTATTGATGAATTGAAAGATGGAAAATATGCCAAAAAAGATAACTGCCTGTCTTTGTTGGATGACATTCCTTTATTGGTTATTGAGCCTGAAACAGGCGATGCACTACATTTAGCATTAGCTTCTCATTACAAATGTGATTTTCTGCTGACTTGGAATTGTAAACATCTTGCCAATGCTAATAAATTCAGGCATATCAGGCAGATTAACACGCTACTTGGGCTTTTTGTCCCCAACTTAGTCACACCCCTTGAATTATGAGAACAAAGCGATGAATGATGAACCAACACTAACCCGCATACGAAATGCACGACAACGTATTTCCGCAAAATGTGGACATGATCCTGAAAAACTGGTGGAATACTACATAGAATTACAGAAACAATATAAAGACAGACTGATACAGGTTGATGGGCCACTTTATCAACGGAGAGATAAGACTTTGCCAAAGGTCTCATAATAACACGGCCAACGGCGACGGTTTTTGGCGAGCGTGGGTAGAACGGTAGCGAGCATAGGATGGATGGATTGTAGGGGGCCGGTAAGCGAAAGCTTTCCCTTTGGGAAACTTTGTTAAACCCACCACTCAAGGTTTCTTTGAGCTTCTACCCACCCGACAATTGAGAATGAGCCACCCAAGGCTAACAATGGCCTACGACAACTTGGCCCACCAAAGGCTAACAATTATTTTTAACCTCATTCTCAACGACTGAGACTGTTACCAACACCAGTTACGCGATACTGATGTCAAGATAAAAGGAATAGAAGCCCTTAATAATGCTTTAGGCGGTGCTTTGAAGTTCCTGATGCTTCTCCATCGTGAACCCACCGACTATGTTGAAATTTCACGACATCTTTATCAAAATCAAAGCGTTGATGAAATATTTGCGAGAGCGAGTGCCGGATGGGTTGAACATCAGCGCAAAGTAACCATGTAGTTGCTTACCACCAATTAGAGTGGCATGGCACTTAATTGTCTGAATCAGGATTTTCAGAATTATAGAATTTTCAGAATAGGTTAAGAGGTTTTATTCTGTCAATTCTTAAATTCTGTTAATTCTGATTCAGACTGTCAATTCTTAAATTCTGTCAATTCTGATTCAGACATTTTATTCATTCAAGCTTCAAAGCGATTAAATGCGTTAGTTACAAGACATCGCTTTACTGGAATTGAACTCAGACGTACAGGAGTTAGCAGATAAATTGTTATCCCAACAAGTGATTCCAACCAAAGCACGGGAAGATGCTTTTCATATAATATCAATGGCAATCACTTATGGAGTGGATTATCTTATGACTTGGAACTGTAAACATATTGCCAACGCTGAAATACAAAAAAGCATTGCCAAGATCAGCGCACAAGCAGGTTATGAAATGCCGATTTTCTGTACACCAGAAACACTGATGGGAGAATAAACATCTGGAAAGACCCCATTATTGATGAACTCCATCAAATTCGACAAGAACATGCCAAAAAATTCAATAATGACTTTAAAGCCATTTTTGAAGATTTGAAGAAACAAGAAGAAAATAGCCCGATAAAAATCATTTCTACGCCTTTTAAACAAAAAAAATTACCGACTCTCCAACCGCGAGCTTAGGGCAACGTGGTTGTCCACCCTTCAATTGTCTGAATCAGAATTTTCAGAATTATAGAATTTTCAGAATGGCTTAAAAGGTTTTATTCTGTCAATTCTGATTCAGACTGTCAATTCTTAAATTCTGTTCATTCTGATTCAGACAGGTTTTATCACAAAAATCACCATTCAAAATCTCAATCATCACTTTTCACATTCAATGAATTTTAACACGATGTATCAAGTCACGAGAGACGCTCAAATCAAAAACGGGCACTTGGAACTCGACAATCTTCCCTTTTCTGATGAAGCTAGGGTTGAAGTCATTATTATTCCAAAAGTGGATGTAGAAAAAATGTCTTATGCTAAAATTCAAGCCTTGACACAATCTATCAGCGGCAATTTATCAGATGACATTATCCGTGAGAGAACCCCATCATGAATTGGTTTGTCCTATAACTGATATTTCAAGAGTTGAGTGTCATTCCGCCATGATGAAACATGTTAAAATTGATGAAATAAACCGTAGGATGCGTCCTTTGCCCCTTTTGGATAGCTAGGTAGAGTAAGCAATGTTGTTGCCAACAGTTAGACGTAAAAACAATCAAATTTTTCTGAAAAGCGATATACTTTGAACTTTTATAATTCTGATCTCTATTAAACTATGGAAATAGAATTTGATCCAAATAAAGCATCAACGAACCTCATCAAGCATGGAATTACCTTTGAAGAAGCATCAACGACACTTCTTGATCCATTGGCTTTGGTTCGTGAGGATCCGGATGCTAAGGGTGAGAACCGCTGGGTGCTTATAGGTATGAGTAATCAAGCGAGATTGCTAACAGTGGTTTATACGCTACGAAATGAATGTATCCGTCTCATTTCTGCGCGTAAGGCGACTAAAACGGAGGCAAAAAATTATGCGTGAAGAATATGATTTTTCAAATGCAAAAAGGGCTAAGGACGTACCTCATCTCTCAAAATTGCAAGCAGAAGCCAAAGATAAAACTTGTGTCATCCTCATGCTGGATAATGAAGTTCTTCAAAGCTATCGAGCAAAAGCAGAAGCGAAAGGACTGGAATATCAAACACTTATTAACCACACTCTGATGGAATCGATGGCTTATCGAACCATTGATGAAGCTTCGCCCGCATAGCGAGCGTAGGTAGAACAGCGTAGGGTGGGCAACGTGTTGCCCACCATTTGTGTGTCAGAATCAGGATTAGCAGGATTATAGAATTTAATGGGCTTGGTGGCTTGATTGGGTTTTGCGTATTGCAAGTTGCAAACAAATCCCTTAAATGCGAAAATTAAATTCAATCGGTACTGGAAGAATGGGTGCGGCGAGGCTTAAAGTGAGATAGGACACCCTTTATATTTGTACTCCATTAAAAGAGAAACAAATAATGAACGATGTAATTCAAATTCGTCAAACAATTGAAGAATATCTCAGTCAATTATCATTAGAACGACTCAATGTGATTGCTGATATTTTGGCTTATTTAGCCAACAAGGAAAGTGAAGAAGCCACTCAAGAATTATTAGAACTACCCGGGTTTATTGAAATTTTTGAGAAGGGTAAAAAAGATATTGCCGAAGGGCGAGTGACTCCGGTAGAACAACTTAAAAGGAAATACTAGAGATATTCAGATAATTATTTAGTCCCCTTTAGGGGACTTGAGCTTTCAGATGGCTGCCAAAGAAATTATTTATCTGAAAAACTATAGGGAGAAATTGAGGTGTATAGCGTCAGTTTGAGCGACGAGGCAAAAAGGTTTTTTGAAAATGCCACCGCTCAATTACAAAAACGTTTAGATCGTTGCTTTGAACAACTTAAAGTAAATCCTTATAAACATCCTAATATAAAGCCCCTCAACGGAAAATTAGCCGGCTACTACCGGTATCGCGTTGGGAATTACCGAGTCATTTACCAAGTTAATAAGCAGATAAATAACGTATTGGTGAGTATTATTATTCATAGAAGTGATGCTTATGAATAATTGCTTGCGGTCAATTTTTGGTAAGGTGGGCAACGTGGTTGTCCACCATTCAATTGTCTAAATCATAATTTTCAGAATGATAGAATTTTCAGAATGGATTAAAAGGTTTTATTCTGTCAATTCTTAAATTCTGTCAATTCTTAAATTCTGTCAATTCTGATTCAGACAGATAAGTACAACAGATTAGCGGATTAAACGGATTATATTGTGCAAGTTGTTGTGTTTATTTGTTTTTGTAAGCAAATCCGTTGCGCTTGAGGGTTAATTTTTAGATTCTGAGAACCACTTAAAAATGAGAAGTGTATAAAGTAAGTTTATGAATGATGAACTCGATGTGATTGAAGAAGAGGAAACTCAAGAAGTGGGATCACTTAACCACAGTTGTCTTCAAGCCAATTTGACAACTTTACTCAAAAATACCGGTAAATATACAGTATGTACCGAACTAAGCCTTGATATTAGTCAGCTCGATATGAGTCAATTTAACCTTAAGACTAAGGAAGAATTAAAACCTGATGTCTGTATTTACCCTAAACGTAAAGTTAATCCGAGCCATGACATTCTGAAAATGTCCGAAATGCCCTTATTGGGAATTGAAGTACTTTCGCCCACGCAAACGGTTCAAACAATACTCAATAAATTTGAAGTTTATTTTGCCTTAGGTATTAAATCTTGCTGGCTAATTATACCAACATCCCAATTGGTTACGATTTACTCAAGCCTTAATCACTTTAAAAATTTTGCCAGTGGTTTAAGCAATGAAGTGATTGACGAAGCCCTTGATATTCGCTTACCTTTTCAAGAAATTTTTGAATAGCCAAGTAGGGGGCCGGCAACGTTGTTGCCCACCATTCAATTGTCAGAATCAGAATTTTAATCAGAATTTTCAGAATGATAGAATTTTAAGAATGGATTAAAGGGTTTTATTCTGTCAATTCTTAAATTCTGTTAATTCTGATTCAGACTGTCAATTTTACTCCGTCAATCCGCTGTACTAACTAAATCCGTTGTGCTAAAATTTAAAGGAAAAATAACATGAACACCACACTCTACAAAACCACCCTTGCGGCCGCGATTGGCTTTTCTTTTACATTGCCGAGCCATGCCGACACTTACACTTATGACGATATCAATCGTCTCATTTCTGTCACTCACCACGAAACGGCTCAAGTAACTCACTATACCTATGATGCCGCTGGCAATATTCTCAGCGTCATTACCACAGACTTACCCAACTACGACATTGACGCTTACACCAAAGACAAAGCCGGTAATCCTCTCGCCGGTGTTTCCGTGACAATCAATGGGCAAACCGTCACCAGTAATGAAGACGGCTACTTACCACTCACCGATTTGCTGGCCGACACTTATACCCTAATGGCCTCCAAAGACAGACACAACTTTACCCCATTAGAAATCACAGTTGGCGAAGAGGAACCGGAAACAATCAATCTCATTTCAGATGGTTTAACCGAATGTTTACTTTACGCCGCCCACGATAAGGCCAGAAAAGACACCCAATTCATCACAATAGACAGCAACTTCGATATCAAATTACTCGGTTCTCTGTACGAAGGATACGATATTGAAGCGATGGACGCGCACCCGAACACTGCTCAGATTTATGTGGCTTCTGGTGACGATAGTGTGAACCCCGGCCATCTTTACAGACTCAATGCCCAAACCGGTGGGCTGACTTTGATAGGAGACACGGGTTTTAATGAAATTAACGGCCTATCGTTTGCACCAGATGGCACGTTATGGGGCGCTGCCGAAGGAGACGGTTTGATTCAAATTGAATTAACCACCGGGGTTGGGACTTTAATTTATGCTTACCAAGGGCCGATTGAAGATATGACTTGGGATAATGAGGGACAAACTCTCTATACTATCCAAGAAAACCAGCTAGTTGCTTATGACAGCACTGGCCGCTATGAGCATGATTGTCTTGTGCCTCAAGGCGAGATTGAAGCATTGGAGATGCTCCCAGATGATCGTTTGTTATTCGGCATCCATAATGACAATACCTTCAGTATTCATGCGTTGAATATGGACTCTTGCGAAATAGAAAGCATCAGACTCAATCCTTCCGTTGAAATACTTCAACCCATTGATATTGAAGGGATTGCTTGGCCGGAATCTTGTTCTCATTAAAGGTAAATTTACTGGTAGTCCAGGAGTCCAAACTTTAGTTTGGCAACGAGTCCAAACCTTTAGGTTTGGCAGGGTGAAAATCTCAGAAACCGAAACCTCAGCACGTCTCTTTTGCCGGACAATGTTGGCAACCTCAGTCCCTCACATTTATTTGAAGGCCATGTTGTCATTTGAATTAATTAAACAACCATAACTACAAGGATTGTATATAAGAAGGGATTTCTAAATGTTGGCAACCTCAGCCCATCACGTTTATTTGGGGGCCATGTTGTCATTTGAATTAATTAAACAACCATAACTACAAGGATTGTATATAAGAAGGGATTTCTCATAAGAAATTTCTGATAAATGAGGGCCAGGTTGTCACTTGATTTGATTCCGTCCGGAGTCCAATATTTATTTTGGACGTCTACTTATCCGGAGTCCAAGATTTATCTTGGATGTCTATTTATTCACTATTGGCTTTTTTGAATTTTTCTGAACATCTATAGCCATGACAGCGTGATTTGAATCAAATCAAATGACAACCTGGCCCCCAAATAAATGTGATGGACTGAGGTTGCTAACCGTGTATTTCAAAAAAGCCGATAGTGAATATACTTTGCACCGTCACAATTTGCGCTTTTGTCATTTCTATTACGCGAGAAATCTTTTGTTCAATCCGTTTGAAGATTTCTCCTTAAGTCGAAATGACAAAAAAGCTCAGTTTATGGCGGTGCTTAGTATAAATAGACGTCCAAGATAAATCTTGGACTCCGGACGAAATAGATGACCCTAGCGAGTGTGAAACTAAAACAACTAACCATCGGCTATTTCCCGGTTGGAGTCAGGTTTTCTTCTGCCTCGGTTAAAAGTTGGTTAATTTGTTCCTCACTGAGTACGTTACTGAATCGATGTACAAAGTCTTCGGTAGCCTTTTTGAGGCCTTCTTTTTTCCCCTTTACTTCTCCTTGTGCGAAGGCTTCTGTTAGGGTTAATTTCTCTGGGTACAGCAGCTCAATCAGTTGCTTAGCAGTTGGATCATTACGGAGTGATTCTATACTCATGATAGTTGATGGCGAAAGTAGTTGAAACCCCGCCGTCTTATACTTTCGGCCGGCGAGGATAGCAAGTAAAAAGAGCATTTCTGATCGTTCTTGGGGAGCCGAGATTTTTTCGGTTATGATTTCCGAGGCTTCCAAATCCGGAGTCCAAGATTTATCTTGGACGTCTATTTATTCACTATTGGCTTTTTTGAAATTTTCTAAACATCTATAGCCATAATAATTCAGACTAAAAGTACAACTAAATCAAATGACAACCTGGCCCCCAAATCCGGAGTCCAAGATTTATCTTGGACGTCTATTTATCCGGAGTCCAAGATTTATCTTGGACGTCTAGTTATTCAGTATTGGGTTTTTTGAATTTTTCTGAACATCTATAGCCATGACAGAGTGATTTGAATCAAATCAAATGACAACCTGGCCCCCAAATCCGGAGTCCAAGATTTATCTTGGACGTCTATTTATTCACTATTGGCTTTTTTGAATTTTTCTGAACATCTATAGCCATAACAATTTAGACTGAAAGTACAACTAAATCAAATGACAACCTGGCCCCCAAATGTGATGGACTGAGGTTGCTAACCGTGTCGAGCATATGTGCTGAGGTTTTGAGCCATTTAGACTGAAAGTACAACTTTTTTTATAGATGTTCAGAAAAATAATTTCAAAAAAGCCAATAGTGAATAAATAGATGTCATCGATAAATCTTGGACTCTGGACGAAATAGACGTCCAAGATAAATCTTGGACTCCGGACGAAATAGGGTTAGCAACCTCAGTCCATCACATTTATTTGAGGGCCATGTTGTCATTTGAATTAATTAAAATCACGCTGTCATGGCTAGAAACAATCTAGTCGTCCAAACTAACGTTTGGCAAGGAGTCCAAACTTTAGTTTGGCAGGAACCCAAACTTTAGTTTGGCAATCGTCGTTTGACAGTCGTCCAAACTTTAGTTTGGCAGTCGTTGGCAGGAGTCCAATCGTTGCTGCCGTTTTTTGACGCAAAAACTAGTTTGGCAGTACCAGAGAGTGTTTGGCAGTGCCAAGTTAAAACTTCCTGTTACCCGTCAATAGAACATTGACAAAGTACTAGGGCGCATAGATTGATGTCTATGAAAATAATTTAAGTACAGAATCATGAGATTTTAAGTTCTCAAAAATCCCCACTACCCCCTTTATCAAAGGAACTGAATCTCAAAATACTTCTTTCTTCTTGCACGAGTACTTAAAAACCTTCGATGTTTGAAAACATCGAAGGTATTAACTAAGACTATGATCTCAATATGAGATATTCTCAGTTGTCATTATAGAAAGGGTTAATGTCCACCCTTATTTCGTTGGAAAGCCGGTTTCCTACTGCCGATTTTTATCTATCAAAAAGAGACGAAAGGCACCCTTTGATATAGAGAAAACACGAATAAATGCCTTCACCTTTTCTTTGGTTAACCCCCCATCTGATAAGAGATCACTTTCCAAGACAGGATCTTTATCTTGATCCAAGTATGCTCTCGAAAGCCTTTTACTTTGGTTCCATTCATTAACGTCCTCATACTCCCATTTACCGCCTCCCACCATATAAGTAAATTGCAAGTCACCATCTGCTTTGTTAAACAACAGAATCAGACTCCCTGACATTTTGACCCGGATTTTCCCCGGAGCCTGGATATTCACGCCCAGATACCCTTCCTCCTTCAGGATATCAACGAGTTCTTCATCAGAAAATTTCTCTACCAACCCGGAAGGGGATGATACTGTTTTACAGAAGGTTTCAATATCATCCATTAATGATGACTCTGCAGCTTGCACCAAGGTGGTATTGATAGCAAACACTAAGCTCAAGGGTATGAGCATCTTATACCTTTTCAACATATCCAATTTCCTCTCTAGGTGAATTGGGATCGTTCCCAAACAGTCAGTGTGTCATATCACAAAGCACATTGCGTTAATCACAAAGATGGCGTAAAAACGCCAATATTATAAACCAATTTATGAGTAAAAAACTTTGTAAAAAAAAACTCCAACTGGTGTTGAATTTATCACCATAAAACTAAAATATGGGCTTAAATTATTATTTCAACTCATCATATATACTTAACTAGGCCACAAACTAAACTAAACTGTCAAATCTTGCAACGGCCACAGATTTCTCCCGTTGGTCGAAATGACAAACAGTATTCTCATAGATTTAAAACCTTAATGATCTCATGGTGTTGAAGTACTTTTTATCGTCTTGTTTACTGAACAATGACCACTGATAACTGAAATCATCGATACAACCACACTCGCATCAGCGAAATCAATTTATCACTATCCACCGGCTTAGACAAATAATCATTCGCGCCCGCCTCAATGCACTTTGCCTTGTCGCCCTTCATAGCTTTGGCGGTGAGGGCGATAATGGGGAGTTTGCGGAAGCGTTCTTGGGTTCTAATTTGCCGCATCGCTTCATAGCCGTCCATCTCTGGCATCATAATATCCATCAACACAAGGGCAATATCGGGATGTTTGTCTAATAATTCCAAGGCTTCGTTACCGGTGTTACCAGCAATAATTTCTAGGTTTTTCTCCTCTAAAACGGTTGCCAACGCAAAAGTATTACGCGCATCATCATCGACAATTAACACCTTTTTATTGGCTAAAATGGCCTCTTTGTCATGCACCATCCGCAGCATATTGCGTTTCTCTTTAGGCAAGTTAGTTTCTAATTGATGAAGAAACAGGGTGGCTTCGTCTAATAAACGTTCCGGCGAACTGACCGCCTTAACCGGGAGATGATCTGCACATTGCAGTAATAATGCTTCTTCGGATGAGGTCAATTCGCGATCCGCATAGACAATTAAGGGCGTTTGGCAGAGGCCCTCTTTTTGTTGCATTTGCTCAACTAGTTTGATGCCAGAACCCTGCTCTATATCCATACCAAGAATAATACAATCAAACGCGGTCTTTTTGAGATGCTGTAAGGCCTCCGTGGTTGTCACCGCCAATGTGATTTGGATATCCCCACTCCCAACCAAATCCAGAATCTTTTGTTGATGTGGTTCGTTATCCACGACGATCAATAGATTTTTCACAGTTTTGGCAATAAACTGTTCTATCTTTTGGAAGGCCTCCCCAAGTTGCTCCATGTTGACCGGTTTGTGCAAATAACCGATAGCACCCATCTTTTTCGCTTCCACACTTTGCTCAGAGGCGGAGATAAAATGCACCGGAATATGCCGTGTGTCGGGATTGTCTTTTAGTTGTTCCATAACAGTCCAGCCATCCATTTGTGGTAAACCCACATCAAGGATAATGGCATTAGGGTGGTACTGCTCAGCCAATTGCAAGCCCGTCTTACCCTCTTCGGCAACTAAGCACTTAAAATCTTTTTCGTGTGCCAATTCCATGAGGATGTCAGAAAATTTACGATCATCTTCAATAATCAAAATGATTTTTTTGTCTTCTGGTTGAAGTGCCTCTCTATCATCCGTGATCTGATTCTCTACGACTTCAGACGCGGCAGTTTCTGGAGCCGTTGTGGCTGTCACGGTTTCATCAGCTTGGGAAGGTACCGAGGTTGGAGGTGGCTGATCTTCTGAGTTGCTTATCTCAAGGGTTTCAAGTAAATACAACGTAAAAGTACTACCCTTACCTTCTTCACTGTGCAATCGAATTTCCCCACCAAGAAGTCTAGCCAATTGGCGAGAAATAGATAAACCCAGCCCGGTACCACCGTAATGCCGGCTCGTGCTACCATCCACCTGCTGAAAGGCCTCAAAGATAAGTTGTTTTTTATCTTCGGGAATACCTATACCAGTATCAGCGACACTAAACGCAAGGGTTTTGGCAGGATCAAAGTCCATGATAGCAACCTCTTCGTTGTCGGCGGGACGCTGCATCGTCAGGTTGATTTCGCCCTCTTCCGTGAATTTAAAGGCATTGGAGAGCAAGTTGTTAATAATTTGTTGGAGCCGCTGCACGTCGGTTTTTAGTATCTGCGGCACGTCTTCAGCAACCCGGATATGGAAAGCCAGCCCTTTTTCAGAAGCCAAATGACGGAATTTCTGTTCAATCGTTTCCACCCATTCAGTTAATGGTAATTCTTCAACATTCACGTCCATTTTGCCGGCTTCGACTTTGGATAAATCCAGAATGTCATTGATGAGTGTGAGCAAGTCATAACCAGCACTATGAATTGTCCGCGCATATTCCACTTGTTTGTCGGTTAAATTGCCGGGTTTATTGTTGGCCAACAATTGCGCGAGAATCAGTAGACTGTTTAAAGGGGTGCGTAACTCATGCGACATATTGGCTAGAAATTCAGACTTATATTGGCTTGCCAGTTCCAATTCTTTGGCTTTTATCTCAATCGCTGCTTGGGTTCTTTCCAACGCGAGATTCTTGTGTTGAATTTCCGATTTTTGCCGCTCTAATTCTCTCGTGCGCTCTTCTAGTTCTTCATTGCTCTGGCGCAATTCTTCCTGTTGGGTTTGTAATTCCTCAGACTGACTTTTCGTTTCTTCAGCCTGACTTTGCAGCGCTTCATTCCGCTGCTGAAGTTCTACCTGTTTCGTTTCTAGTTCTTCCCGTTGAGCTTGCAACTCTTCATTAATTTGTTGCATTTCTTCTTGTTGACTTTGCAGTTCTTCTGACTGAGATTGCAATTCTTCAGTCTGCTGCTGGCTTTGCTCTAACAATTCCTGCATTCTGGTGCGTGACTCGGTGGTACTCACTGCTATTCCAATGTTCGGCATCACCTGTTGAAAAAACACCTGTTTAATCTCCGTCAATGCCTCCGAAGAACCGATTTCAATGAGACCTTTGACGGTATTTTCATACAAAAAGGGAATCAGTAGCACATGGTTGGGTAAAACATCTGCCAAACCAGATTGAATCACATGAACGCATTCTTCCGGTCTCCGATTGACGGAAATCTGTTTTCGTTCCAGAGCAGCCTGTCCAATTAAACCTTCACCCACTAAAAATGCAGTGGGCCGATGATCACTGAGAGAATGGGACTCTGTCAGCAAATAAAATAAACCAACCTGCGCTTCTGTATAGGTGGTTAAGAAGGAAATGACATTCTTAGCCAACTTGACGATTTCTTGCTCGCCGCTCACCAGATCATTTAATTGTGCTTGCCCCGTTTTAAGCCAATCTTGCGTGGTATTTTTAGTCGTGGCTTCTGCTAACCTGCTCGTAGCTGTTTCAAGGGCCTCTTTAATCTGGATGAAGTCTCCTCGGTATTCCGTTTTCGACTGGGGATGCAAATGACCGTCTGCTAATCCTTGGGTTACTTGGACAATATCCTCAATCACTTCCTGAAAATAACGGGCCAAAGCCTCAAAAGCTCGCCCAATATCACCCATCTCATCCTGACGAAGAGTGAGTTTGGTCATAGCAGAGCGGCTATTAACCTCAACCCTTTGGTTGAGGTTTCCAACCGCCAGTTGGTTAGCCATTTCAGTCAGTTTTGCCAAGGGACGTGTAATGCCTCGCGAGATGGAAATACCTAGCATAAAACCAATGAGGATTGTGCCCAAGGTCAAACTCAAGGTCAGAATCTGTACCTGCACGACATCTTCTTTAGCCTCCTTGGATCGTTCCGCATTCAATTCATGCTCGTTCTGAATAAAGGTATCAAATTGGGTACGCATTGCGTCTAGGATATCTTTGCCAGTCCCGGTTTCAATCAAGGCCGACACATCGGCCATTGTGACCGGGTTGGCATTCATCTTCCGCCGAGCATTGATCTCAGGCTCAGCCGCTTTTTCCATCCACTTGGCCGACAGCGACTCAACTCTATCTAATAATACTCGGTTGTCCAAGTCACCGGCCAGTCGGGCACGCAGGGCTGCTATATGAGTTGTCAGCTGTATCTGACCATTGTGGTAAGGTTCAAGAAAACTGTCTTCACCAGTGATGAGGAAACCACGTTGGCCAGTTTCTTGATCAAGCCTATTTTTGGCAATCTTGAGGGCCAAGATGACACTTTTTAGATCATCCTTAGCTGTCAAATTGGCCGCCATCTGATCCAGCACACCGCGCAATTCATTTAGAATGCCTTTACCCACCCCAACCTTGAGTATTTCTTGGAGGTGCTCGGCACTGACAGTGGTTTTGTTAGCTTCGCGCCGCTTGGCAATCTCTGGCTTACCGGCCACCCGAACCCACTCATCGTGAAGGTTGCCAATTTTCTCCAGCACGGCTACCTGAGACGGATTGTCGCTAACCAGTTTTTTCTCGGTTTCCAGCAGCCTATCAAATTCGGCTATGCCGTTATGGTAAGGCTCAAGAAATTCATCCAAACCGGTGATAAGAAAACCGCGTTCGCCGGTTTCCATATCCACAGCCAGTTTTGTTAACAGGTGAGCATTGGACAACACAGGTTGATCGTGTTCAACCAAGAAAGTAAAATCTGTCATCAGATTGCTCAGGCTGAATAGTAGCACGGTAGCCATGCTTCCCATCAGTACCAGTATCGCAATGTAGCCGATGATAATTTTGTTACCTACTTTGAGATTGTTAAAAGCGTTCATAAGATTCTCCCAGTTATCAGTTAGGGACATCACAATAAATAAGATACCCACGTCTGTCACAAAACCTCAGAGGTTTGCCAAACCTCTGAGGTTTAGGCTTAAAGGATTTTTCTGGAAAACGATAGAATTTACCGATACAACCACACCCGCATCAGCGAAATCAATTTATCACTGTCCACCGGCTTAGACAAATAATCATTTGCGCCCGCTTCAATACATTTAGCTTTGTCACCCTTCATAGCTTTCGCTGTCAGGGCGATAATGGGCAATTTACGGTAGCGTGATTGTTGTCGGATTTTTTGCATCGCTTCATATCCATCCATCTCGGGCATCATAATATCCATCAACACTAGGGCAATATCCGCATGTTTCTCCAACAATGCCAGGGCCTCAATACCATTTATACCGACGATAACTTCCATCTCGTTGTCCTCCAAAACGGTTGCTAAGGCATAGGTATTACGTGCATCATCATCCACAATCAACACCTTTTTACCGCCTAGAATCGCCGTTTTGTCATGCACCATCTGTAACATTTGGCGCTTTTCGAGCGGTAAGTTGGCTTCCACCTGATGTAGAAACAGGGTGGCTTCGTCTAATAAACGTTCAGGTGATCTCACGATCTTGATAGGAATATTATCTACACATTGTTGCAATAACATTTCTTCGTTCGGTGTTAATTCGCGTTCTGCATAGATAATCAAAGGCGTTTGGCACTGACCTTTTTCTTTTTGCATCTGCTCAAGCAATTTGATGCCAGAACTTTGTTCTATATCTATATCAAGGATAATACAATCAAACGAGGCCACTTGTAAGTGCTGACATGCTTTTGCCATCGTCACGGCGAGTGTCGTTTGGACATCCTCATTCCCAACTAACTCCAGAATTTTGTGTTGATGCGATTTGTTATCCACAACCACCAATAATGTCTTCATAGTCTTGGCAATAAACTGTTCTATCGAATCGAATGCTTTGCCAAGTTCAGCCACATTCACCGGTTTGAGTAAATAACCGATAGCCCCCATTTTTTGTGCATCCATCTGTTGTTCGTAGGCGGAGATAAAATGCACTGGAATATGCCGCAGGTTGGGATTGTCTTTCAGTTTTTCCATGACTGTCCAGCCATCTACGGTCGGTAAACCCACATCAAGGATAATGGCAGTGGGCTTGTATTGTTCAGCCAGTTGCAAGCCGGTTTTACCATCTTCGGCAATAATGCACTTAAAGTCTTTTTCGCGTGCGAGTTCCATGAGGATGCCAGAGAATTTCCTATCATCTTCAATAATTAAGATGGATTTGTCCGTTGGTTGCAGATTGGCTCTGTCATCTACAATCTGTGTACTGCCTAAAGGCTCGACTTCCGTGCTACCGCCTAAAGGCTCGACGCCGGGTTGAGGAGTAGACGCTTTAGCGGGTACAGACGTCGTTTCAGGCAAATACAATGTGAAGGTACTGCCCACTCCTTCTTCACTGTGCAATTGAATATCGCCACCTAGCAGTCGAGCTAACTGGCGGGTGATGGATAAGCCTAGCCCGGTTCCTCCATAGCGGCGGCTGGTGGTGCCATCCACTTGTTGAAAGGCTTAAAATATCACTTGTTGTTTTTCTGATTGAATACCAATCCCTGTATCGATAACACTGATCGCAAAGAAGTTTGGTGGTTCAGAAGCGTCATCCCACTGAAGTCCTGAACGTCTCAGTTCAGGAACGTTGGCTTTCCTGATATCTAAGTTGACTTCTCCCTGACGGGTAAATTTGAAGGCATTGGAGAGCAAGTTGTTGAGGATTTGTTTGACCCGTTGCACATCGGTGTATAACAGAAACGGCAAATCGTCGGCCACCGTGATGTTGAAAGCGAGCCCTTTGTCTGTCGCAACATGGCGGAATTTATGTTCAATCGTTTCCACCCATTCCGTCAGTGAGACATTTTCGGGATAAATGTCAATTTTACCGGCTTCCACTTTGGACAAATCAAGTATCTCGTTGATGAGTGTCAACAAGTCGGCACCAGCACTGTGAATCGTCTGGGCATATTCCACTTGTTTGTCCGTTAAGTTACCGGTTTTATTGTTGCCCAATAGTTGTGCAAGAATCAGTAGGCTATTTAACGGAGTACGCAGTTCATGCTACATATTCGCCAGAAATTCTGATTTATATTGCATGCTTTTTTATAACGCCTGCGCCTTGTCTTCTAAGGCTTGCTTACTTTCTTCTAACGTCTTAGTGCGTTCTCCAAGCTCGGTATTAGCTATTATGCGGAGTTCTTCCTGTTGCGATTGTAGTTCTTCATTATTGGCGGCCAGTTCTTCCTGTTGTGCTTGTAATTCTTCATTAGCGGAGCGAAGTTCTTCTTGCTGTTGTAGCAAAGCTTCTTCGGCATTTTTGCGTTCGGTAATCTCGCGGATAATGCCAGTAAACAAACGTTTGTCGCCTACCACCATTTCATCAATGGCTATCTCTATCGGGAAAGTGGAACCGTCTTTACGTTGACCCATAAATTCACGTTGCTTGCCAAGTATTTTAGCAATGCCAGTGCTTGAGTAGTTACGGAGGTACTGGTCGTGTTCACTGTAGTAGGGTTCTGGCATCAGTATTTTGACATTTTGCCCGATGGCTTCCGCACTGCGGTAGCCAAATATTTTCTCGGCCGCTTTGTTAAAGGATTCGATAATCCCCCGTTCATTAATGGTGATGATCGCATCAATGACGGTATCGACAATAGTGCGAATACGTTCTTCTCTTTCAACAACCTCCTGTTGTTGAGTTTGCAGAGTGACGGTGAGTTGCTGAGATTCAAGAAGTAGTGCTTGCATACGCAAACGAGATTGGGCCAAATTGAGACTGATGGCAATATTGTCAGCCACTCGGTCAAGTAATTCTATCTCGGTGGCGGTAAAATCACGAGAGGTGGCTAATTCCAAAACGCCCAAGACTTGATTTTCATAAATCAGGGGTAGGACAAAAATATCATGGGGTGGGGATTCACCCATGCCCGAGTTGATAGACAAATGAATATGTTCTGGCGGAATTTTGCTAAACAGAAGGCTTTTTTTCTCCAAGGCTGCTTGTCCAACCAAGCCTTCTCCCAACTTAAATTCGTTATAGTTATTATTGCGCTGTTTATAGGCGTAGCTGCTCACCAGTTTAAAGCGATCCCCCTCGGCTAAAAAAAACACGCCGACTGGGGCCTTGATATAATCCGCAAGGTAACTAAGGACATTGTTGGTTAAGACTATCGGTTCTTGCTCACCGCGCATTTTCTCATTCAAGTCGGTTTGCCCGGTTTTAAGCCAATCCGATTTTACGCCGTCCTCTGTCACTTGTTGTAACTGTTGGATTATCTGATTGACGGAAGCATAAATACCGGTCGCCACCGCTTGCCCTGATTCAAGCCGCAAGTTAAGATTGCCGGCCGCGACTTGTTCCGTGATTTGGGCCACTTTAGCCGGTTCTCCCCCGATTTGCGTTAATATGCGAAATGCCATAAACCATCCGAAAACGCCGGCCAGCAAAATACATATCCCCAACAAAAAGCTTTTAGTCACCTTTAGGTTCCTGAACGCTTTTAGCCTTGGGATTTATCCCAAGGCTTATGGAAGCTGAGTGCCTAACATCAATTATATCATTTTAATATTGGGTTCTGTGATGATTTAAATCAATAACGTTGAGGATTTTTATTGATACCTATTAACACACAAGTGATAAGTTTGGATAGATTTTTAAATGATTGTGGGTGGATACGGGCTGCGATATCCAGCCTATAAAAATCAATAACTTAGCAATTCAATCACTTTACCAACGATATCTAAATCTTTTCAGAGGCTATTAAATTCATCAATGTCGCTGTGAAACGTTAGCCCCACCCAATATTTATTCCTTAATTCCTATCGTGCGTGCCATTACCCTTTACGCCATTTTATGTGGAATAAATGGTTTACGCGAAATTTACCAGACATCTTGTGTAAGCTCAGTAGAATCAAGTTCAACACCGACTTAGGTATTTGCGGAAAATTTTGCACCCTTCATTTATCCCGAAAAGGGCAACCACAAGAAAAGGGCAACCACAAGGGATTGCCCCTACCATAGAAAATGGGCATGTAGGGGCAATCCTTTATGGTTGCCGTGCGGAAAATTTAACCCAATCTTCTTGAGATACCTTGAATTCCATTGATACCCAATACAATGCTTTTTGAAGGCTAGAATGATAGTCTTCTCTTTCTATGGTTTTACCCAAAGAATCTTTATATCGAATAAAGACACCCGGATCCTCCGTGTACTTTATGATTTGTACCGTTGCCGGTGGCAAGTAACAAAATACCTCAACCATTTCATAACCTTCCACTGTTTTTTTCCAAACCTTGGGTGTATTCTGCTTAGGCAATGACAGTTCATAAAGGATTCTTTCTTTCCTCGTCTCATATTCAGAAAGGTATTTAAAGAACAACTCAAATGCCTCTTCTTCATTCCCATCTGTTTGATCTAATATCATATTTACCCAGCCAGAGGTGGATTCAGAATAATGCGTTCTCAAAGCAACCCAGTCGTGAAAACTCACAGATGAATTGAAAGGTTTAAGTTCTTCGATATTGTGTATATGCAGCGCAGATTGATACCCTGAAATGAAATGCCGCAATTGGTTAAGTGATATAGGATTAATATACATTCCCGGCCTTTTTTTAATGAACTGTAATAAGTCCCCTAAATCTTTTATTGGCATCGTTAAAACCTTATTTAAAAATGACGAGCAATGATATACGCCCATTTCAGGCGCGAGTCAGTAGAGTCTTCTGATTATAACTGTTGAAAACTATAACGATATGAATTTTACTGAATTGGCATAAATGGTATCATTCACATTTAACCTCCTTCGGGGTTGAGGCCTTTTTGATATTGCTTTCCCTAGGTTTCACCTCAATGCCATTAAGTTAAGAAATAAACGAGAAAGAGCCTTTGGTAAAGCCGTTGTCTCAAAGCTAAAGTCCCCTAAAGGGGACTGGTAAATTCCTGATTTTT
>NBMI01000002.1 GCA_002085445.1 Candidatus Parabeggiatoa sp. nov. 2 | reverse complement strand
AATTTTATCGCGTTCATTGCGATTTCCCAACGCAAAGAAATCATTTTTTATATACAATCCTTGTAGTTATATACAATCCTTGGGCGTTTGGGCGCACGAAAAAACTTGTTCATCAAGTGTTAGTTAGTAGTAGTCGCTTTAGCAACTTAAGCGCGTAAGAATGTAGTAGTTACCAAAGCAACTTAAGCGCATCAATTAGTACTTAGTCGCCAGAGCAACTTAAGCGCGTTAGTTTGTTAGTTAGTAGTAGTCGCTTTAGCGACTTAAGCGCGTAAGAATGTAGTAGTCGCCAAAGCAACTTAAGCACATTATGCGAATGAAGGGTTGAATTAATTATTATGAAATCAAGGATTTAAAAAAACTTCTGATTGAGAAGTTATAGAAGTAATTAAGAAATCCGATTTTTCCAAAAAATCGGATTTCTTCGCAAGCATAATTTAGATATCTCTTGCGTCAAAGCGCGTCAAAGCGCGTTTATTTTCTAGCCCATTCAATTGAGGCGCTATAAGGACTCGTTGTAATAAAACACCTACAAAAAGTCTGGCTAATGAGGCGCAATTGGGGGCCATAACTTAATTTGAAACCATTCACGTCGGCAAAAGTTTCCGCAACGGAAACTTTTGCCGACGTAACATTTTATGCAAATAAATCAGGTAGTCTAAATAACCAGAAAATATCTCTTGCGTCAAAGCGCGTCAAAGCGCGTTTTTGAAAATAACGCACGCAAGTGACGCTTGCAAGCGCCGCGCTTATGTTGATGTCTCTTGCGTCAAAGCGCGTCAAAGCGCGTTTATTTTTCCACTTACAAGAATTTATAAGATTCAATTTAACCCTTAATTCGCATACATTAGTTAGTAGTAGTCACCAAAGCAACTTAAGCACATTAGTTCTCCGTAGTCGCCAAAACAACTTAAGCGCATTAGTTTGTTAGTTAGTAGTAGTCGCTTTAGCGACTTAAGCACGTAAGAATGTAGTAGTCGCCAAAGCAACTTAAGCGCATTAGTTACTAGTGCAAGAGAGCGGAAGTTTCCATACCATCTACAGCCAACCGCTTCCGACTCTTATCTCGCATAAGCACACAAGCAGCGTTTGTCTAAAAGCTTAAGTACGTATCAGGGCACTGAGTTAGTAAGTTTTAACCTACCCCCGCATTTAGCGCAGAAGAACCGCTCATGGCGGTGGTACGCTGCCAAACTAACGTTTGGACGACTCCCAAACTGACTCCTGCCTTGATGATTTAACGGCCTTTCTGCTCTAATAACTCTTAAAATTTCTAAATTTAACAACAAGTTGTATGATCTAAATAAACAACAATTCAAAAATATAACCCCCGTAAATTTTCTAATAAATCGAAATTTAAGTGAGTTAAATGAGCGTTTATTGTTAATAATTAATAAATAGCGTTATTTTTACTCAAATTCGCTATTTTTAGTCAAAAAAGCTACCCTCAGAAAGCCGCGTATTTTGGTAATAGTCTTACTAAAAATAGGGATTAATATTATAAGAGGTAATACCATTAAATCGTCATAAGTGCCATCATTTTTAATAAAACTTCAAATTTATCAATTAAAATAATCAGTTAGAGAATAATGATTAACAATTAAAAATTTTCCAAACGAGTCTCCCTAGCAAACGAGACAGGCCAAAAAGTTATTTATACATTGTCGGCCAATAGGCATCTATTTTTAAATCGTCTATTATAATCAAGAGTTAATCAAAATAATCAACGGAAAAGCTTAGTACCATGCCATTTATTTTTTTAGCTTTACCTCAAAAAAAAACCCAAAATGGCCCCGTCATTCGATTATGGAAATCGGGCATGACAATAAATTTAATTTTTACTCACATTAGTTTGTAGTAGTCGCTTTAGCGACTTAAGCACATTAGTTAGTAGTAGTCGCTTTAGCGACTTAGGCGTGTTAGTTAGTAACGTGAGTTCGACATTTTTTAAGATTAAACCCTTACTATTAATACGTTAAAACAGAAGATTTGTGGGCCATCAACTGGAATGAACCAATACCGTTTATGGTTTTTTTAACTGATCGATAATTAAGCCATTCTAACTAAATAATTGATATAACTAATAATACTTAGGCGCGCAAAGCGCCTACTACAAACTTAGGCGCGCAAAGCGCCTACTACAAACTTAAGCAATAAAGTGTTTTTCAACATAACCCTGCTGTTTGTTACGTCGTTTCAAATCGTAATACTGTATTAATATTATGGCATAAAACAACGGGCTCAGCAGTTTATCCACCGTTCCATAAGTGATTTGTATTAGCAGGTTGATTTGCTCTTTGGCAAACCCCGTGCTTAATGTCAATATCCCTTCAACAATCGCACTCGACATGACACCAACAGAGATAATAATTAATAAGGGTATCGTCAAAACGATTGCCGTGTGCCACCAATTACCCCATACCAATTGGTGACTACGTTGCAAAGACTCAAGCACAGTGGCATTGTCAAAAAGGATAAGCGGTATAAAAAAGCGCAATGATACCGCTAGAATGCCCATATCAGACTGAGTGAGGATGGCACTGAGGCGGTAAAAAATCGCCGCCTGCAATAGCAGCATCAAAACCACGTAAAGAAATAAATAAATCAGAGAATCCATCACGGCAGCTATCAGAACAGCAGGCTGTGGAGAATTTAGCTCAGGTATTAACAAATGCAGCAGGGCTGACAAAAGCGCATCAGCCAACGCTAACGGCAACACTTTGGGAAAACTGCGAATAAAGAGTTTAATACCGTCATCTAATATTTTGGCTACGAGTTGTAGCTGAGTCGGTAATTCAGGCATGTAGGTATTCCTGGTTTATAGTCATGTTGAGAAATCCAAACCAATTAAGTACAACTAATTGCGCGTCTTTGTTCATTCTTCATTTTTCATTTTTCATTTTTCATTCGCATTATGAAGTGTCGTTTATCCCAAGTGTCGTTGTACTATATAATAAAAATTACGCCGATTTTGACAAACTGATAAATGGTAACGCGATTACCAATTACCAATTACCAATTACCAATTACCAATTACCAATTACAAAAAAGGACTATGTTGATAAAAAAATTGCAACTCATTAATTTTAAAAGATTTACTGAACTTATCATTGATCTAAGCGAGCAAGCCACGCCCCCGAAATTGGTTTTAATCATCGGCGTCAATGGCAGCGGTAAGTCTTGTCTCTTTGATGCGTTTGAGGCGGTTTCATCCCAAGCTAAAGATGACACGACGCTTGCGCCCACCTATTATCGGAAAAATGCTCAAAAAGATTTTCAGGTGACAATAGAATTGACTGATAAGACGATTATTACTCGGCTTGACAACAAAAAATGGCCTGACAATCTTAGCCCAACAGCATTTTATGGCAGAAGCAGTTTAAGGCAAGTGCCTCAACTCACCAGAATGGCTCTCTGGCAAGGAGGGCGTGTTGATTTTGAAAAGGACTCTGATCGTCCAAGAATGTATATCGAAAAAGATAACCGCTTTGAAAATGACCTTGACAAAACCACGGAATTAGTCTTAAAAGATGTTTTTATCGCTAATAAATCTCCGATTCAAATTCAGGAACAATATATTGTTCCCATCAACGAGGCTTTTATCAGAATCTTTGGAGAAGATAACGGCACTAAGCTAACCCTGCTGGAATTGATTCCGCCGCTAGAGGGAAAAGTCGCAACTATCCTCTTTAAAAAAGGTGATTGTAAAGTCCATTACAATTATCTGGGTAATGGCGAAAAGGCCGTTTTCAACATTTTAGTCAACTTGTTAAGTAGAACACCGTTTTATCAAAATACGATTTATTATTTTGATGAACTTGACTTGCACCTGAACACCAAACTTCAGTACGGTTTATTAAAAGAAATTGTTGAGCACTGGATACCTGAAGGTTGCCAACTATGGACAGCAACCCATTCGCTCGGTTTTATTGAGTATACTAACGAAGTTGATCAGGCAGTTATTATTAATTTTAATGAGTTGAACTTTGATCATCCCCAAACCTTATTTGCTCAACCCAAAAATCGGTATGACGTGTTTGAAATAGCCGTCAGTAAAGAATTTCTCTCCAAAGTCGTGGAAGGAAAAACGATAGTCTTTTCTGAAAATACCGACACGCCTTTTTATAACAGCGTCGGCATCAAAGACACTATATTTTTTACGGCCATTGACAAAAATGATGTGTTTTTTAAGGCCAAAAACCGACATTATCATGGGTTAATTGACCGATATTTTTTAACAGATGAAGAAATCCAATTAATCCGTCACACTTATCCCAATTTATTGATACTGAACTATTACAGTATCGAAAACTATTTTTACCATCCCGATAACTTGGAAGAATATTATCAATCCAAGCAACAGGATTTTGACAAAACCAGGTATATTAACCGGTTGAAAGAATGCAAAAACGCTCACCAAGGCAAAATTGTGTTAGGGATAGTTGGTGCCAGAAGTGGCTATCCTTTTTTTAAAGAAAATGAATATGCCAAATTGAGAAAACAGTTCAAAGACAACGCTGAAAGTGTTTTAATGTTGCTACAAAGCGACGAGTTTGAAAACTTTTACCAAGTCTTTCCCGCCAAAGATTATGGTAGGGAATTGCCAGAGCGGCAAAATCTGAACAAAGACAAATTGTCGCAAACCCAGTGGTTTAGAAAACAAATTCAGTCTCTTTTTATCTAATATTCAGGAGTCCAAGATTTATCAGGAGTCCAAGATTTATCAGGAGTCCAAGATTTATCAGGAGTCCAAGATTTATCTTGGACATCTAAGATATTAAAAACGGTTTTATGGCCCCCAAATCAGTGCCAATAGCCATACAAAAATAATGGTCAAAATGTTCCAAATTTTTTGACATCCAAGATAAATCTTGGACGGATTGATGTCCAAGATAAATCTTGGACTCCTTTTTTCTGAATAAACAGTTACAATATTGTCCTTTAATAATCACGGAGAATTTCACAACATGCGCTGGCTAGACAAACTACCTTGGGATATTCTTATCGTCGGCTCACTTCTTTTGGGATTGGCACCGTTTTACCCTGAGCCCCATCTCGTTGAAAAAATCAGAATGTTATTTCAAGGAACATTAAGCCGCCCTCTCGACATTTTTGACTTACTTATGCACGGCGCTTTGCCGCTATTGTTGTTACTAAAAATAGGGCGTAGCATACAACAGCATCATATCAGCAAACCATCACCCGATAAAAAATAAATGCGAGTGCTATTAATTAAAGAGTTGATGCACCTGTTTGCGTTACTGCCCTTACGCACACTGCATAGTATCGCCACGCAGCTAGGGCGGATAATGGCACAACGCCCTAAACTGCGCCTCACCCAAGTGACGCGCACCAATATCCGCTTGTGTTTTCCTAAACAATCAAACGAAGCCCAAGAGGCTTTAGTCAAACAGAGTTTAATTGAAACCAGCAAAGCCTTTTTCGAATTAGGAGCATTCTGGTTATGGCCGACAAATCGAGCGTTAGGATTAGTGCGTGAAGTCAGTGGCGAAGACTGTTTGCAACAAGCCATTCAACAGAGTAAAGGCGTAGTGCTTCTTACGCCGCATTTGGGCGCGTGGGAATTGGCAGGACTCTATGCGGCTTCGCGTTGTACGCTCACCGCCTTGTATCGTCCGCCCAAATTGACCGGTTTACACGACTTAATTCACGCCGCTCGTGAACGCGCCGGTGGACGCGTTGTGCAAACTGATAAAGCCGGTGTTCGTGCGTTATATCAAGCTTTGCTGCAAGGACAAGTGGCTGGCATTTTGCCCGATCAAGTACCGAGCGAAACGGGTAGCGGCATTTTTGCACCGTTTTTTGGAATTCCGGCTTATACCATGGTTTTAGTGTCCCGTTTAGCGCGTAAAACCGGGGCACCAGTGATTTTTACTTATGCAGAGCGTTTACCGCACGGGCAAGGTTTTCATCTCCATTTTTTACAAACCATTTTTAATACTCAAACTTTGCACCAGACAATTTAAATCCCTTCGTTAACAAATCGAAATCGTTATTTGGACACCTAAAAACCCTGAATTTTGTATGGCTATTAGCACTGGTTTGTGGGCCATCAAACCGTTTTTAATAGTCAAACTTTGCACCAGACAATTTAAATCCCTTCGTTAACAAATCGAAATCGTTATTTGGACACCTAAAAACAATGACTTTTGTATGGCTATTAGCACTGGTTTGTGGGCCATCAAACCATTTTTAATAGTCAAACTTTGCACCGGACAATTTAAATCCCTTCGTTAACAAATCGAAATCGTTATTTGGACACCTAAAAACCCTGAATTTTGTCTGGCTATTAGCACTGGTTTGTGGGCCATCAAACCGTTTTTAATAGTCAAACTTTGCTAAGTCATTAATTGTGGAAAAATTATTAAAGTCATTGAAGGCAAGATTTCTCGCATTACTCAAAATGACCTTTTTGAGAAACCAAAATAACCCAGGGCACCGCCCTGACAAGCCCCAACGGGGCGACATTAATAAAGCCAGGGGCATCGCCCCTGGCAAGCCCCGCCCCTGGCAAGCCCCGCCCCTGGCATTAAAAATACGCCTGAGACACGGAGCTACACGGAGTTTCACAGAGATTTCACCGAAAAATATTAGACTCTGTGTAACTCTGTGATACTCGGTGAACTTGAAAAATGACGACTATTACAAACTATTCCCCAAATCCGTTGTACTCTCACTCTAAATATTTTGGTGCCCAAAAACCTCCAAGGTTGATCTCGCATAGCGAAGCAACGATTGGCAAACTAGCAAGGTTTTCAAATGACCTTTTACCCACCACCCATTGCCAATAACCCATTACCCGTTGCCAATAACCCATGCGAATTAAAGGTTGAATTGAATCATAAAAAATCAATGACTTATAAAAACGTCTTATTGAAAGTTATTATATAAGGTTTCTCAAGGTTTCTCCTATCGTCGAAACGAAATGACATTTTTGTTCATTCTTCATTTTTAATTTTTAATTTTTAACTCGCATAACCCATTACCAATTACCGAACTAAACTAAAAATGTCTCAGCAATATTTTTATAAGGCCATGGACAATCAGGGGCATATTATTCAAGGCCAATTAGGTGCTAATAATATCAATGACTTAGAAGCGCGTCTGGAACGCATGGGGCTAGACTTGATCCATTGCCACACCAAAAAATCGCGTCATTACCGCGTCGGTAAAGTCACCCGCCAAGAATTGATTACCTTTAGTTTTCACATGGAAAACTTAACCCGCGCCGGCGTGCCCATGATAGACGGTTTGGGCGATTTGCGCGATAGCCTACCACAGTCACGATTTCGTGAAGTCGTAGCCAGTTTGGTTGAAAATATAGAAGGCGGGGCACCTTTATCCAAAGCGATGGCCGATTTTCCAGATATTTTTGACCTAGTGTTTGTAAGTCTGATTCGTGCAGGGGAAGAAAGCGGCAATTTAAGCACCGTATTTCAACACTTGACTCAAACGCTGAAATGGCATGATGAAATGGTTGCCAAAACCAAAAAACTACTGATGTATCCCGCCTTCATGGGAACGATTATTCTCGGTGCGCTGTTTTTTATCATGATATATCTAGTACCACAATTAATGGCCTTTATTAAAAACTTCGGCGGAGAGTTGCCCCTGCACACCCGTATTCTCATTTCAATTTCTGATGCATTTATTCACTACTGGTATATCATTCTTTCGGCCCCCGTTTTCGCATTTTTGGCACTCAAAGCCGCTATGCGAGTTAGTCCCAGCCTCTGTTTGAAGATTGATTACTTGAAATTGCGGATATGGTTGATAGGCCCAATTCTGGAAAAAGTGATTTTGGCACGCTTTGCCACTTTTTTTGCGCTGTTATATAGTTCTGGTATTACGGTGCTAGACAGTCTTTCAATCACCAAAAAGTTGGCTGGCAATTTAGTCATTGAAAATGCATTGCAAGAGGTGAGTGACAACATTGCACAGGGCGTGAGCATTAGCAAAAGTTTTGAGCGTGTGCATTTATTTCCACCGCTAGTGCTACGCATGGTAACCATTGGCGAAAGCACGGGTGAATTAGATACCGCGCTACTCAATGTCAGTTATTTTTATGAGCGTGAAACCAAAGAATCCATTGACAAAATCCAAACGTTGATAGAGCCAGCAATGACAGTCATATTAGGTTTATTACTCGGCTGGGTTATACTATCAATACTAGGGCCCATTTATGATCTCATTGTCGATGTGACAGGTGAACTGTGAACTAGAAACAAATAATATCAGGTTTGTAGTAGTCCGTTTGTAGTAGGGGAGGAGCGTGAAAATAATCTGATTATAACGGATGAAAGTTGATACCTTATCAAAGTGCCAACCCCGACGGGGTTGAATGTGAATAGCCACAGGTGCAACCTGTGGGAAATGTGTCCCCGACGTACCAACCCCGTAGGGGTTGAATGTTAATAAGTATGGTATTGATATAATCAATAAAATTCAACCAGTTATACATTTCAACCCAAAAAGTTACAATCCGAAAATAATATACCCATAACAAAGTTTTTTTAACTCGAAAAACTAGAGATTAAGTCGCTAAAGCGACTACTACAAACTATAGACGCTAAAGCGACTACTACAAACTATAGACGCTAAAGCGACTACTACAAACATTATTTTCTGAACAACAGCACACACAGTAGTACATACAGATGAGCAAACGAATTCTCTACCTCTCAGATTATGAATTGCGGGCGCTTCAGGCTAAAGGCAAAACCTTAACAGAAGTCCAACAATTTCAAATCAGTCGCAACGGTGAAACCGAATTTGCCAACTATTTGAGCCGCGCTCCCAAAACACCGATACATTGGCTAGTCGATACCACTGGCGAAGAATACCACGCCACACTTGTGCCCCATGTGCTAGGCTTGGATCGTCGCAACTTGGTAGCCCAAAGAAAAAAGCGTCTGTTTGAGGGCACTCCCTATACTTATGGCGTTATCCAAGGGCGTGAAACGCAAGAGCAGCGAAAAAATGATCGAGCATTATTTACGGCGCTCACCAATTCCGACTTCTTACAGCCCTGGCTAAATTTGATTATCGCCCATAAAGTGCCGCTGGTAGGCATTTATTCTCTGCCGCTCAAGAGTGAGCATTTACTCAAATACCTACCCAAAGCACCTTATACACTATTGGTAGCACAGGCGCCGCAAATAAACTCACACAGCCTCGCCGGGCTACGCCAAAGTTTTTTTATCAACCAAAAATTGCAATACAGTCGTTTGATTTCTTTAAATACGCTGAATCCTCAAGAATATGCCGAGTATGTCTTAGAACAAATCACACTAATCCAGCGCCATTTAGAAAGAGAGCGGATGTTGCCACAAACCGGGCTACCTGAACCGCTGTCGGTGGTGATTTTAACTGATACGCCCTTGCTTAGCGGCTTCGACACACTCCCCAACTACGACACCACCGCCCTTAATTTACACATCTTAGACAGCCGCGAGGTGGCCCACAAAATCGGGCTTAACGGCAAAGGTAAAAAGGGAAAGGGGCTAGGAAATAGGCGTATTGGGCTAAGGGAAATGGGAAGTCGGAAACCGGAAAGGGCCCATTACGCCACCACCGCAGACATCCGCTATTTTTTATACCGCAAAGTGCGTCAGGCTATCTATTTCACCTCAGTACTACTGTTATCAGGGGCGACAGCGGCCAGTTGGGTAACCCTAGAAAAAACGGCCAAACTCCAGCAACAAAGCCAGAAAAACGCGTCAGAAATTGCCAAACGTCAAGCCAAATTAGAACAGTTACGCAAACAAGAGCCTAAAGGCTTGCCCCTTGATATTGAGCTTCTTAGCAGTGTTGTCAATGTCGGCCGTCGCCTCAAAGCACGCCACCTTTCGCCACGCCCGGCATGGGTAAAACTCAGCCATGTCTTAAACCGCCACCCTAACGTGTTTATTGAACGCCTAGAATGGGGCATAGGCCATGTTGCAACTGAGATTTTTCAATCTGACTTGAAATCGCCGCTTGAAAAAAACGACAATGACACTGAAGATTCAGAAAATCCGTTAGGCAAAATCGATCCTGCCAAAAATTTTATTGAAGGAATGAGGCTGCATGGCAAAATTCATCCCTTTAAAGGCTATCGAAAAGCTTTGCAAAGCTTCAAGCAATTTGTGAAGGACTTACGCAAACAACCTAAGGATTTTTGCAAAATCAAGGTACTACTCGCCCCGTCTATCCCAACAAAACTCCAAGGTAAAATAGGTACTACCCAAAAGACCGACAAAGCCCCGTTTATCATAGACATCTTGATTAAGCACCGCTATGCCAAAAAACCCTCCTAAAACAAAAATCACTGCCATGATTGACTGGTCGGCCTTACTCAGCGCGTTGATTGTATTAGGTTTAAGCCTTATCATAAGTATAATTCTGATTGTTGGCAGTCAACGCTATCACAGCGAGATAAGCGAGCAGGGACAGAAACAACGTCGCAAATTTGGCGAAATCGCGTATGAACACGAAAAACTTCAAAAAACATTAAAGCTTTTCAAAGAAAAATCCGTGGAAACATTTAATCAATTGAAAAAAGCAGGATTTTTTCAAGACGATTCCAATTCAACCATTGAAGAACTCATAATCGAACACCGCTGGGCAATCTATAAAGAAATTGGGACACTTCTTCCTCAATTACCCCTGTTCAAAGAAGCCAGCGACTATACCCTGCCAGAAAAAAAACGGTACACCGTTCCAGATTTTCTGGATGTAGAAGATCAATTGAAAGTGTATGAGACACCAATAAGCTTCGACTTAAGAGTGTTACACGAAGGAGATGTGCTAAAATCAATTAAGAGAATAGAGTCTCATCTAAAAAGGTTCGACGGCTTATTCAATATGCACAACTGTGACATTAAGCGGAACCGCAATAAATTTTCTGTTAAATAGATATTCAGATAATTATTTAGTCCCCTTTAGGGGACTTGAGCTTTCAGACAACGGCTTTAGCCGTTGGCTGTTTTGAAATTATTTTTCTGAAAATCTATAACATGAGTTCGACTTTTCAATAAGTTATAGAAATCATTTATTAATCAATTATTTTAATACAATTAATTGATTAAAAAGACATTTTTTAAGATTAAACCCTTAGTATTAATACGTTAAAACCGAAGATTTGTGGGCCATCAACTGGAAGAAGTAAGTACAGCTTATGCCTTAGTATTAATACGTTAAAACCGAAGATTTGTGGGCCATCAACTGGAAGAAGTAAGTACAGCTTATGGTTTTTTTTAAATCCTTAGTATTAATACGTTAATAACCCTTATTTGTGGGCCATCAACTGGAATGAACCAGTACAACTTATGGTTTTTTTAACTGATTTAAATTGCAGTCATTATAACTAAATGATTGATATAACTAATAAATTTATAAATCATTGATATTTCAGGTCGAACTCACGTTGCTAGCCGGCTAATTCAATAATTATCCCATTTTCACCTTTTTCAAGTACGTTCCGTATAATGAACAAAACTCTGTTACCGGTTATACTCTTACTATGGCTATGCGCTTTTTCTCAACCGACACTGGCTGATGAGTTGCTGCGTTTGTTCACAACAGCTAAGGAGCGTGCTGCGCTTGATAAGGCGCGGGAACCTAAACCGCCCCCGAAACCGCGGAAATTCCTTCCGAAAGTGCCAACCGGAACAAAAACGCTAAGCCCACCGAAACCAAAACTACCTCGTTACATTAGCTTTGACGGCTTAGTCATACGCAGTCAAGGCCCCACCACCGTGTGGATAAACGGTAGCAATGATTGGTCTCAACAAGGCTTTACGGTCAAATTAGACAAAATAGCTAAACAAACGGTGTCGATTGTTTTGCCCAAAGGAAAAATAAGATCGTTAAAACCCGGACAAATCCTTGACACATCGACTGACACAATTAAAGAAAACTATGAACTGCTCCCAAAGATTCACGAACAGCCCATATCTAAACCGCCAAAGAGCGAAAAAATCGAAAAAAATTTCAAACACACTCCCCGTCCCTCTAACACACCCCTACCCCTCAAGGGGCGGTTTTTACCTTTACTCGAAAAATTTAAGAATTAATCATTAATTATTAACGCGAGCTCGACTTTAAATTTCAGTGAGTTATAGATTTATTAATTCTCTCAAAGAATTATTTAGAATGACTTTATTTTCGATCAGTTAAAAAAATATTGACGAACTCATTTCACTCTATGGCCCACAATTTTCGATTATTAACGTATTAATATTAAGGGTTTAATCGTCAAAAACGTGTTTTTTATCCAAACAATTGATTAATCTAAAATTTAGATAACTTCTTGAAAATTAACGTCGAACTCACGTTATTAATTATTTGAAGGAGATTTAAATGATTAATTAATATACCATAGAAGGGCAACCACAAGGAATTGGCCCTACATGCCACTTCATTGTAAAAGCAATCCTTGACTTTTGCCCATTATCTGCCTAATTGAAGGGTACCAAACTGGTATATTATTATTTGGGAACTACCTGAAAACTGATAACTGAACACTGATAACTGATAACTGATAACTGATCACTGAAAAACTCATGCGTAACATCTACACCCAATCTGGCATTACTCTCATTATCTTCCTAACCATTTTAGTATTAGGAACAACAGCCGTATTGTTGTCGAAACTCAACAAAAATAGCACCGCCTTTATGCTTGAAGAACAAGCCCAAACTGCACGGGCGTTGGCACAAGCAAAAGACGCGTTATTGGGCTATGCTATGATTTATGCAAAAACCCATACTGGAGAAATGCCTGGCTATTTACCTTGCCCAGACCATAATGGCGATGGCAGTGCCAGTACCTGTGGCGATCAAGGTTATAGCGTGATAGGGCGTTTTCCGTGGCGAACTTTGGGTTTACCGCCTCTGCGTGATGGTAGCGGTGAGTGTTTATGGTATGCCGTGTCGGGCGGTTATAAAAATAATATCAAACAGCCCTTAACCAGCGATACTGACGGATTGTTTATCGTTAAAAACAAAAATGGAACCATTGCAGGCACGACTGAAGCCGAACAAGCTATTGCTATTATCTTTGCACCCGGCAGAATCATTGACGGACAAAACCGGGCCACCACAGGTAATACTTTGTGTGGTGAAAATGCTCAAGCTGATGATTATCTTGATAATTTTCAAGGAATTAGCAATGCTACCGGAGATAAAGATATTATTGACAACACAAATGACGATATTTTAAAATCCAGAACCAGTATCTCAGCCAATTTTTGGGTAACGGCTAGCCCTTCAGATACACCAACCTTCATCAATGCGCCTCTCACTAGAGAAGGGGGTAACACCGGCAAAGTGATTTTTAATGACACGTTGATGTTAATCACGCCCAAAGATTTTGAGCCTGTGTACACACGAATGGATTTTTGGATAGCAAAGAAAGTGACTCAATGTCCCAAAGATTACGGTGATTGGAATGTTGATGAATATTTGGAAAAATATAAGGTTCCCATTGGCGACTGGGAAAATCCAAACGCTGGCACATATAGACACACCTATCAGACACAAATTAAGAAATATGTCGATTTAAGGGAAACCAAGTTTACCGCCGACTTTCATCAAAAACATGCTGATGAAAGCCCAGTGCCTGAGCCTGACAGTGCTGATATTCAAGACGAAAGAGATAAGGCTAGGCAGGAGGCTATTAGTGTTAATAGCAAATATTCGTGGGCGACACCAGTGTCTGATCTGACTTACACGGCTCAAAGCGGATTTCGCTTTGGGAGAATTCCCGATGCACCTTCAAACACCAACGACTATATGCAAAAAACTTGGACATCTGATTGTTTGGATTCTGTTTTTAATAAAGACTGGTGGAAAAAATGGAAAGAAATGGTATTCTATGCAGTCGATGATGATTACGCACCTGATACGACGACTTATATGTGGGTAAAATTGATAACCACGAACAAGAGTGATGGTGACTGGGCTGATTGGGTGGCTGGGATTGCAGCGCCTTTTGATACGGTTGATAACAATGATGTGCAGGAACTTATAACAGTTACTGGAAAAAGTGATGGAAAACTTACTTGGAGTGATGTAAGCCAAACTAAAACAGATACTCTTGCAAAGATAATCCTCCCGGGGAGTTCAGAGGCAAATTGGGAATATGTGACATCTATGCCTTCGTCACTTCCAAATCTAAAATTAGGTAGTCTGTCTGGCAGCAATCCGGAAGGGTTCAATGGTGCCAATTTCGTGGTGCTAATTGCTGGACGTCGATTACTTTTGAACAAAGATTCAAACGCCCCCGGATATCCAAAACATCAACAACGCCGTAAAACAACGGATGAAAAGAAGCACTTAAACAACTATCTTGAAGGACAGGCAAAGCCCCTTAATCCTTCTGATACGGAATTAAACGATCCAGAGCCTGCTCCTGAAAAGTGGAGAAGGACTGATCAAGGTGGTAATCTTCCAGAAGACGGTGAAGATGACACAATCCCGCCAGGCGATGAAATATTCATCAGAAAACCAATCATATCCGATTATTTTAACGACATTGCCTGCTATAATGCTGTCTATGGTTGCAAAATACCCAAATAACGCCTTACGCAACTTTCACGATAGACCGACACAGGTTGCAAAAACCCGCGGATATCACGAAGTATTGACTGCGGGGTTTGGGATTGGGTACCCCGTAGGACTTAAATATAAAGTGACACCTCGCGTTAAAGAGGAAATTAGCGTTATGAAAAACAACGGTTTTAGCTTAGTAGAAATGGCCGTCGCATTGGTCATTATCGGCCTACTGATAGGCGGTTTATTAACGCCTATTTCAGCGCGAATAGACCAAAAAAATCTCAAACGCACTGATGAAACGCTAGAAGAGATCAAAGAAGCGTTGCTAGGGTTTGCAGTCATTCACAAACGTTTGCCTTGTGCGGATAGAGATGGAGATGGTGTAGAAAACGCCCCTTGTGATACTGATGAAACAAAAATTGAAGGCGATTTACCTTGGAGAGATTTAGGAGTAGGGAGATATGATGCCTGGGGACAAATTTTTCGCTATCGGGTTGATATGAAATATTCTTCTGGCATTCCTAGTTCACTCAAAACGGATGTCAAAAAGAAATTAACCGTAAGAAACCTCCAAAGTACGCAGGACTGGACAACCGTTGAGGAAGACGGAACTTCTCGTGTTGTTGCCATCATTTTTTCTAAAGGTAAAAATGGCAATGCCGAGAATGGAAATCAATTGACAGCCGCCAATGATGCAACTTATGTTCAAGATGTTTACGTGGAAGACACATTTGATGATAGACTAACATGGCTATCTAAATCTACTTTGATGAATCGTTTAATCGTTGCTAAACAGTGGCCTCCATAACACCAACAGGTTGATGAAACTATGAAAATATCTCACGGTTTTACCTTAATTGAAATGGCTGTCGTGTTAGTCATTATTAGCTTACTGATAGGTGGTTTATTAATTCCACTTTCCGAGCAGCTCAATCAAAAAAGACTCGAAGCCACTCAACAAAGTTTAGAACAAATCAAAGAAGCGTTGATAGGGTTTGCCATTATTGACGGACGTTTACCCTGTCCAGCCTCAGAAACACCAGTTCCCGGCAAAGAAGGCGTAGAAGATTCAAGCCTTTGTAATACAGAAGGTGATTTACCTTGGGCAACTTTAGCTTTAGACACCAGCCATAGCAGCGATGCCTGGGGAACCACCTTTCGCTATCGGATTGATGAAAGATACACGAATCAACCTTTTCCCAATCCACCGAATACCTCTAGTGGGTTAGTTGTGCAAGATACGCAGCAACCTACCCCTCTTTCATTAGTCGCTCCCAAAACTGACGGAACTTCTCGCGTAATAGCCATCATTTTCTCTTACGGTAAAGATGGACAACCCAATGATGAAAACGACACAACGGATAACAACTATGCACAAGACGATTACGTAGAAAACAAATTTGATGATAGGTTGATTTGGCTACCTAAAAGCATATTAATTAATCGTTTAGTTGCCGCTGGCAAATGGCCTCCCTAATAATTGACACTCCAACTAAAAATCCGATGTCTTAAAGACATAGGATTTTTTAAAAGTTACTATGTCCCGAATTCTCCACCTTGGTAAATTTTACCCGCCTTTTGCCGGCGGCATCGAAAACTTCCTCGCTGATCTGATGCCGGCACAAGCCGAGTTAGGCGATACCGTTGCCGCCTTAGTGCATGATCATCAACCGCGTTTATCGCGGTTTTTTGCGCCAGTGCAAGTAGAGAAATTTGACGAAAAGGGCAAGTTAATTTCAATTCCCACCTTTGAAAAAGGAGGGATTTACCGCGCCCCCAGCTACGGCCGCCTACTCTACGCCCCTGTCAGTCCACAATTTCCATTTTGGCTTAATCGCATCCTCCATGAATGGAAACCGCAACTGTTACACCTACACTTGCCCAATACTTCCGCCTTTTTTGCGCTCTGGCTGCCCAGTGCGAGGCGCATTCCTTGGATTATTCACTGGCACGCGGATGTTGTTTCGGCATTAAATAAAAAATTATCAATCGCTTACAAAGCCTACCGCCCGTTTGAACAACGTCTACTGGCACACGCACACACCATCATAGCCACTTCTGAACCCTATTTAGCCTCCAGCACTGCGCTACAACCTTGGCAAGACAAATGCCAAGTCATTCCATTGGGAATAGCCCGAGATCGCTTACCTGAACCCACACCCCAAGCCAAACATTGGGCCGAACAACAATGGGGTACCAAAACAACCAACACTATCGCTTCAAGCAATCGTATCGGTAACGGAACGAAAACGACAAGAATTCTAACGGTTGGGCGCTTAACCTATTATAAAGGCCATGAAGTACTAATCCGTGCCATTGCCAACGTAAACGGAGCGCAAGTCATTATTGTCGGCAAAGGAGAACTACAGCAACGCTTAGAAGGCCTTATCACAGAATTAAACCTTGCCCAACAAATCAAACTGTTAGGTTATTGCCGCGACGCGGAACTCACCGCCCTCTTTGCCACCTGTGATTGTTTTTGCCTACCCTCACTAGAACGCACCGAAGCCTTTGGCGTTGTCCTCTTAGAAGCCATGCGCTACGCAAAACCCATCATTGCCAGCGCCATCCCCGGCTCAGGCGTTACCTGGGTTATCAAAGAAACTGGACTGTTCGTACCACCGCAAAACCCTCAAGCCCTCGCCCAAGCCTTGCAACAACTCATTGATAATCCACACAAACGTACTCGTTTAGGTGAAGCAGCAAGACAACGTTTTGAACAACTATTTGATATTAACAAGGTTGCCAAGAAAATGTCCGAATTATACAGGCAAATTTAGGGAACTAGGAGTCCAAACTTTAGTTTGGACAAATTCTTTGGGTGCGGCTCTTCTCAATTAACGTCCTATTTGTAACAACATATTAGAGCTTGCCCTGTCTGGCTTCGTGCCAGTATTTACAAGGGCATGACTTCAAAAGAGCCGCACCCAAATTCTTTAAGTACTCACTCTGGCACTGCCAAACTAAAGTTTGGACTCCTACCAAACTAAAGTTTGGACTCCTGGCATAATAACGGCTATTTCTTGATTTCCATGGTATGGCTATTGGGCCTATTTGAGGGCCATAACAGATTTTGGAAGTTTCCAAACTAACATAAGGCCCCCAATCAACAGTGCCAAGCACCGTTTTTTTTCACTCGTATGAGCAGCGGAAGCGACAGCCTTTTAATCCTGTCAATCCTTCAATCAGTTAAATCCTGTTCCAACCCGACTCCCCCGCCGGAAACTGTGAACAAGTTTTTTGAGAGAGAATGGCCTCACCAATAAACAGTTGCCATTCAGCTTGGGTGAAATTGCGGTTTGCGGCTGGCGATTTTAACCCATTTTAGGGAAAATGAACTTGAACTGGTGTAGGGTGGGCAAAGTCTTTTCTTGCCCACCATTTTCGACTTCATCAAGATAATAGTATTTTCATTATAATATAATAAACTCTTAAATTCTTCAATGGTAAGGCCAGCATCTTTGATAATGCCTCCCATTGTGTAGCCATTAATAGGATTGGCTCTGGGTAAGGTGATGAGACGTTCGCCGTCAGTCATGGTGATATGCTTACCTTGTCGCGCAATCCAAAACCCTGTTTTTTCAAAGGCTCTAACGGCTCGTTGGTGATTAATACCTGATAATTTAGCCATTATGCGACTTCCACATAGCGCGTTTCTAGTTCTTGAGTTAATTCTTCTACGACTATCAAATAGTCACGAATAGCTTCTTGAATATTGTCCAGTGCTTCTTGTTCCGTTTGTCCTTGTGACCAACAACCCGGTAAACCCGGACACCTGATAGCATAACCTTCTTCAGTTTTGATAAGATTGACTTTATATCTCATTTTTTTTCCTTTAACTCCATGATCAAGTTTTCCACTATCGCCAGTAGCGGTTCCTCTGCGCTCAGAGCGACTCTACCCTAAAGGGCACTCAAAGGGGGTTTAGCGGGTGCCGTAGGGTGGGCAGTCGTCCGGAGTCCAAACTTTAGTTTGGACGAATTCTTTGGGTGTGGCTCTTCTCAATTAACGTCCTATTTGTAACATATTAGGGCTTGCCCTGTCTGGCTCAATCCCTCTTATTATTTATTGTCTGAATCAGAATTAATCAGAATTGACAGAATTTAAGAATTAACAGAATTATTAATTAACAGAATTAAACTGATTGATTATAAATTTTTTAATCCTGTCAATCCTTTAATATTATATTTTTCCTTTCAAACCTTTTTGTTTTCAAAAACTAATTAATTTCTCAATTTATCTATCGAACAACATGGGGTACAATTCCCTTATTTCTAGCGAGTCGAATGGAATCAAGCCAAAATTGACATTAATGTTTGTAGTAGTCGCTTTAGCGACTTAATCTATAAGTTTTTCGTAGTCGCTAAAGCGACTTAATCTCGTTAAGGCGATAAATCGCCTACTACAAACACTACAAACACTACAAACATTACAAACACTACAAACACTACAGTTGTGGCTAAATAAAATACCCACATTTTATATATGGGTATATTATTTTCACGCTCCTCCCTAAAACCACCTCGATCAAGGGTAAAAATAATCCTGTCAATCCATTAATCCTTTGAACAAGATTACACAGATTTTATTATGATTAACAGGATTAAGCCACTTCAATGTTAAAAATTATAATTTATCTCTTTCCTCTGGCTCAACATCGGCGACTTTATCTAGGAGTTTGTCAAAATTTTCTCGGTTAATTGGGCTGCCAGGGTTTAGAAGTCGTGCATTACCCTTTCTTTCAAAATATTCTTTTGAAGTCAGAAGCGTAATCTTTTCTGTGACTGCTAACGTGATAAACAGGTTAACTGAACAATTTTGCTCGGCTGCGACTTTATTTAAAGATTCATACAACCAATTAGGCATTTGCAGATTAATTGTATTCATATAAGGAATGACTCCTGATTTTGTGTCTCTAAAAATTGGATAAATTGTCTTGGTGTCACAACTTCTATCCCAAAAGATTCTTTGACACCTCTAAAATCTTTTAGGTTGTGAGTAACGATAAAGTCACAGTTAGCATGAAAAGCTAATTCTAACAACAATTCGTCATTGGGATCTGGTAAAAATGGGCGCGTGAGAAAATAAATTTCCCAAAGATTAGCACTTTGAGTCATTATTTTCACCAATTCTTCAATATCCTTTTCCGTCAACAGGAGTTGTTTTTCTATGGCAATTCTCTTAGCTATGCTTTCATATTCAAAGCATAGAGGCACCGAAAGATTTATTTCAAATTCGCCACTACCTAAACGTTTTAACAAATTGAATGAAGCACCTCGGCGAGACAATAGGGCGGAAATGAGTACACAAGTATCTATAACAATTTGAGGTAATTTATTTCTTTTCATAACAAAATATTTATTGATATTATATTACATATTACATTTTTTGAAAAATCAATCCTATCCGTTCAATCCTATTCCAACCCATCCTCCCCAAAAACCACATTCGCTTCCCATTCTATAGCTTGGGCGAATTTGGCTTTGGCGAGCGAAGACTTGTTTAAGTCGTTAATGTCGGGTGGGTAGCGCTTTGCTACACCCACCAGACGCTTGTTGCCACTGATGACGTGCCGTCTTAGGAGACAAGCTGAAAATGTCCAGCGACAATACCGGGAACCGTAATATCTTCGTCTAAATTTTCCCATCGCAACGCGTAGCCATCTAAACGCAGTGTCACTTCTTTTAGTTGTTCCTCTGTCGCAGTTTTGAGAAGCCGAAAGCGAGCTGCCGGAAAACTCACTACTCGCCCATCGGTTAATTCTACAAAAATTGTACGGCGTTCAGCCCACGCTCTTATGGCAGTGGGTTCAACGTCTTCAATATTGACCGTTCTTAAAACCGCATTGGGTTGAAAATGGGCCGCATTCTCAAAAGCCGTGGCACTCATTATATTTATCCTTTAAGTAGTTGGACATAAATAAATTGCTCACACCATTTATACGAACAGATGATTTCACCCAGAGTTTCAAATAAAAATGAGCAAATTATTTGTGCCCAGCTTCTAAAACATTTTGGTTTTCAAAGACTAATTTCTCAATTTATCGAACAACATGGGGTGCAATTCCGTTATTTCTAGCGAGTCGAATGGAATCAAGCCAAAATTCAGTTGAGAATGGCCCCTTCAAGGCGATCAATCGCCGACGACGAACCTGCCCACTAAAGGCGAGCTCTCGCCGACGACGAACTGGCCCACTAAAGGCGATATCTCGCCTACGACGAACTGGCCCACCAAAGGCGAACTCTCGCCGACGACGAACCGGCCCACTAAAGGCGAGCTCTCGCCGACGACGAACTGGCCCACCAAAGGCGATCTCTCGCCGACGACGAGCTGGCCCACTAAAGGCGAGCTCTCGCCGACGACGAACTGGCCCACCAAAGGCGAACTCTCGCCGACGACGAACCGGCCCACTAAAGGCGAACTCTCGCCGACGACGAACTGGCCCACCAAAGGCGATCTCTCGCCGACGACGAGCTGGCCCACTAAAGGCGAGCTCTCGCCGACGACGAACTGGCCCACTAAAGGCGATATCTCGCCGACGACGAGCTGGCCCACTAAAGGCGAGCTCTCGCCGACGACGAGCTGGCCCACCAAAGGCGAACTCTCGCCGACGACGAACCGGCCCACTAAAGGCGAACTCTCGCCGACGACGAACCGGCCCACAAAGGCGAGCTATCGCCTACGACAAATTGGCCCACCAAAGGCGAGCAATTATTTTTAGCATCATTCTCAACTGAAATTGACATTCTCCATCGGCGGTTGCTACATGAAGATGGGGTGGTTCATTACCTTCATCAGAGTCAAAGCGAAATGAACCAATTCTTAAAACAGTTGGCTTTTCTCCGTATCTCAACTGATAATTTTTTTATCGTTGATTTATAAAACCTCTCGCTTGGTGGGCGAATTTGGCTTTGGCGAGCAAAGCCTTGTTTAAGCAGTTCTCTAGCTTGTTGGGTTAAAATTGCGCCGCATTTTGATCGCGGCTGGCGATTTTAACCCATTCATAAAAATTAGCATGCCATAAAATCAGGATTATTCCAAATTCCATCTAGCAGCAATTTCTTCAATAAGAAAAGGTAAATTCGGAGCCATAAACGTTAAATCAAAAGTTGGAACACGATGGTGTTTAATGTCTGGATGAACATGTTTATGGTGAGGATGGGTTATTGCCAGTGTTGGATCATGAGGATGAGGAAAAGAGTCATACCAATATTCTTTGTTCTTATCGGCATAAGAAGCGCGGCAATAGTCTTTTGCCGGTACTATTTCCTCATCTGAAACAGGGCAACGTGACACTTCATAACTATAACCTTCAATCACGCCCAATTCAAAGTTAAGAAATTCTTGCACACAAAGCACCAGATTATCAGCAAAAATTACCATCCCAACACATTTACCTATTTGGGTTCCCAATGGAATGTAAACCAAAGAAAAATGTTTAATAAAGGGATAGTGATTCGGCAAATTATAAATAAAATCTTCGTATTCAGACGGCGATGCGAGTGGATTGTTCATGTTGAGACATCACGGTGGTTTTAATTGAAATAGCAATGGGTTGACGAGTGACCAATTGTTGATATTTTTCATTCAAACTCAGCCACATCTTATACAAAGACAACCACTCAATAAATTCCAGACGGTACTCATCCAGTGCGTCGAACTCTTCTAATTCACCGGCAGTAATGGCTTGGTAAAATTCCTGTGATTTAACCCCAAATTTCTGTTCAAAGTCACTTAACTCTACATTAAGTTTAGACATATCGTGAATCAATTCTGCGAGTTTCATAAATGATTTCTCCTCGTTTTGAACAATATTGCACGGATTTTAGGATAAACAGGAATAGTCACATCAAAGGTAAAAGTCATCCTGTCGGCCTCTTTCAATCCGTTCAATCCTATTCGTACCGCTTTTGGGTGAGGGCAACCATAAAGGATTGCCCCTACATGACATAACGGTTTGTAGGGGCAATCCCACGTGCAAAGCCCTTAACTTAATGGCATTGTAATGTCGGGTGGGTAGCGCTTTGTTACACCCACCACACCCCCTCAATTAATGATAAAAACAACACAATGACACGATAGAAAGAATAGATGAGAATGGTCAAGACAAGAAATGGTGGGTTTCGCGGAGCTAAACCCACCCGACGCTTTTGCTAATGAGTTGTGTTGAATAAAACGCCGCCACAGCAATCGCATCAGCACCGCGCAAACGACAGACATTCAATAGCCACCTCAGCAGATGTGAGGACGGTTGCCCTTATGTTGTTGGCATTCTTGTTGACTGAAATTACGATTGACAATAGCACAAGCCTGTTTTACATAAGATTCTGGATTGACGTGCCACAGCCACCACCACTGATGATGCTTCCATTGGAACTGAATACTATTCACTGCTCTGTTGTTTAGCCGCTTCAAATAATTCATCAACACTCTTATTTTGCCAGAGCGTTTGCTGCCATTCGGTGTAATCAAAAGGTTCACGGCGTATAAGGACAATGAATTTTTCAGCTTCAACTGGCCCCAAGCGTTCTCGCAACGCTCTCATACCTTCATAGCGTATTAACATATCCGTTCTCATAGGAATTCCTTTAAGATAAAATCTACCGGGTTGACGGTATTGATTGTTGTGAGTGTTTCGACTTTTTTAACAGCCGTTTGTCTGTGGTAATGAAATAATCGCATTGTGCTTCAATACTACAAGCAATGTGTAAGGCATCTTTGGATTTAATGCCAAAAGTTGCTGTGAGTTGGTTTGCGTACTTCCTGATTGTTTCCAGTGCGGAAATCTGAACAGATGCTAGGTTTTTCCATTCTGCAATGGCTTCTCTATGATCAGGGTAAGGGTTCGCATTGTTTTCAAAATCCAGCATGAACGACCAAACAAAACGAATTTCGTTTGTTAGTATAGCATGTTGGATGGCTAATGTTGCTTCAGTTTCAAGTTTAATGATTTCAGATGACTGAATATCATAAGGACGATTGAAGCAACAGATATCAAGATAAATAAGCATTTTATTCATTTTTTTCGGTAAATTTCAGGCTTTTGAACATGATTTAACGGATTATAACGATAGAAAGGATTATTCATAAGCCACATAAAGGTAAGCTGTTAATTCTGTCAATCCTTCAATTCGTTAATTCCTCTCCAAAAACCACATTCGCATCCAATTCTCTCGCTTGGGCGAATTTGGCTTTGGCTTGGGCGAAAAGTGTTTTGGCTCGCTCTATTTGGCGGCCATCTTGTTTACGGATTTTGCCTCCTTTAAGTAGTTGTCTCGCTTGTTGGGTTAATTCAATGGCACCCAAGGTGTCTTTAGGTAAGTCTGGGCAAGTTTTTTCGTAAGGGCGGTTGCCCATATAGTGTTGCCATTCTTGTTGACTGAAATTACGGTTGACAATAGCACAAGCCTGTTTTACCCATGACTCTGGACTAACGTCCCACAATATTTTTATAGCCTTTCGGCAAGTTCAGGAAACAAGAAAGAAATCAATTGATCGAAACTATCATTATGTTGATATGTTTCATCTTATGATTGCATAAGCGGCTTAAATTTCTCAACTTTCTTTGCCCATTTTCCAGAACTATCTTCTTGTTTTATTTGCTCACTTCTCCCATAGATTTTTAAAGCCCACCCGAATATTATTAAATATTCCTTATGATTGTTTTCCATTTGATGAGCTACTTGAATAAGTGCCCTAAACTTATATCCTATTGGTTTTCCATATTTTGCACTATATAGCGCATTCAGAAGATATGTTAACCCATTGTGAATATCATATTGAGTGGGAAGTAAAATATTATGTTTCGATAAGGAATCACTCAACTCTTGCCATTTTTGAGAAATTTCATCGCTGTACAAGTTTAAATTATTGGACAACCAAAATTGTTCAAAACGCTCGCGATCAAGTTGTTGAGTAAGTTTCTGCTTTTCACGATCATAGTCAAAAAAGAAAATACGTTGATGTTCGCGGTCAAAAGTTAGTTGATCAAAGGGAACTATTTCCTCTTTCCACGTATTTCCTATTTTTTGGTTTTCAATAATAGGTTCAAACCAACCGCATTTTAGGAAAAGCCGCTTTTGCTCGTTAGAAACATGAAGCGACTCATGATTTGCTAGAAATAGATTACAATTATTGTTGTAAAAGATATCATCCTGCATCAAACGAGGATATTCTTCTTTAATTTCTTTGAATATCCAACAAAGCAATCCTCCTTCCTTTAAATAAAACTCTTTACGTTCTACAATCACCCTTAAAAAGGTAGTTGATAGTTGAATTTCAAAAACAATCCGTATTTTATCATCGAATCTTGCCGAAACATCTGGTTTTTTCCATTCGCCAGGTTCTTGACTTTTCCAAACCTGTTCAATTGCAATATCCTTAAACCTTCCATCTGCTTTGAGACTGTCTGCAATGATTTTCTTCATTTCCTTATGTGATTCACTTTCTTTCGCTCCGTTGTACTTCCGTGCATTGATTTCTGCTTCACTTAACTTTCCGCGTGTATCTATAGGACAACTTCCATCGTCAATTTTATGACGAAAAAAGAAACTGCGAGTAAAATGACGACAAACTAAGTAAACGGGAGTATGACACAATGGACAGATGTAACGTGGTTCGTTTCTTTTGATAAGGGTAAGTAATTCAGAACGCAGTTTTATTACCCTGTCATAGTCTGAACCAATGACTTTTTTTACAGGCAATATAGCACCACTAATTTTATCAATAACTTCGGCAATTTTTGGATCAATAACCGTTAGATTATTTTCGACATCAATATTTTTTACCATTTTAGAAATCTCGCAATTAAGAATAAAATATAAAGAATAAACGGTTAATCCTGTCCATCCTTAAATCCATTAAATCATGTTCTAAAACCACAGCAACGATAGACATAATCTAAAATGAATAGGTGGAAAAATGCTCTGCCGGCGATAGTTTCTTATAAACACCATTCGCCCCTTGTTCCAAAGTACCCGCTATCTTGCCTAACGCTTCATAAGCCGAAAAGGTTAATAGGCGCTGAGTAGCACATTTTTTCCACAATTCTGTTAAGGCATACTGTAGTAATGGTAAACTTCCTAATGCTCCTTTGACATCCGCCAGCATTTCCGACACCAACTTTGGCTCAATTTGTAAGCCCACCTGTCGAGTCGGTGCCACAATCGCTTCTTCCAATTCGGCCCGTGTCATCGGCGTGACGATGATTTGATGTTCTTGAAATTGATGGGCTAAATCAACATAGTGAGAACATTTATCTAAAAAGTCGGCTCGCATCACTACCACTAAGCAGAATTTATTATCTGCCCGCGCCACCGCCGCTAATAATGTCGCAAAAAAATGTTCCCGTTGCGCGTCGTTTTTGCACAACGTAAAGACTTCTTCAAACTGATCGATAACCAGCACGACACGTTCTGCTTGCGCCCGGTTAATAAAATCGGTTAATTGCGCGGCGGGCATACCAATGACAGCGCCTAAAGCCTTGAGCGGATCGGCTGTCGGCGTAATGACGGGTAAAATTTCCCACCGTTGCGTTTGCCGCAATTGATAAAGTAAACCGGCTCGCACCACCGAGGATTTACCATTGCCAGAGGCACCGAGTACCGCGAGGAAATTCGTGCCTTTGATTTTGTCGAGCAATTCATGAGTGAGATCGGTACGCCCTTTAAAGTAAAGCGGATCGTCGGGGTTTTTCTCAAAATCAAAAGACTCCAAGCCTTTGAATGGGCAAACATTTTTATAATCCGCATCAATATCAAAAGCCTTATTGGTTAAAATGATAGGCTTGCTGGTGTTGTCAAACACAAATCGTTGGGAGCCAGCCGCCGTTTGGTTTTTGGCTTCAAGCCATTCAATCAGCCTCTGGTGATCCACCCAAGGATTAAGTTGTTTAGTATAATCAAGCGTTTCCAATAACGCGTTCGTTAATACGCCTTCTGCGTAGGCCTCCTCAAAGGGCCGGGCTGAGCTAATGAAACATCTATCATGCCCGGTATCTTGCGCGGTGAAATTGAATAATTCACCACTATGGCAAGCATCGAGCCAAACAATTTGCTGTTGGACAAGACTTTTGTCCAATAATTCACGTAGCCATTGTAAGGACAAGCCCCAGTTATTTTCATTGGGATTCGCTTCACTGGTTGCCAAAAATCCCTGATAATGATCCTTGTTAATTTTTTGACGCAACCCATGCCCGGCAAAAAATAATAGGGCAGTGGTAGGCCTGTTATCGCTTTCTGGAGTAAACAGTTGAATAATAGCGTCTTTTAATTGAGCAGCCGTGAGCATTTGCTCCGGATCGACAAATTCTTTCTCGCCCGGTTTAGTCACCGGCAAGCGGCGCACGCGGAATCCGCCTTGTGTTTCAAGGCGTTGCGCGATATCTTCGGCCCCATCGGCCAATTGGGTGATTTCGGGCGGCATGTCTAAATCGGCGTATTGGGTAATGCCCACTACCAATGCGTCGCGGTTGGGTTTATTATCTTGACTCATAGAAGGTGATTGGTGACTAATAAAGTTGTTTATGTTAGATATTATAGTACAATGACAATCTCGTACTTAGGATTAGGAGAATAAACGGATTGATTTCTTGAGTTATACGGAATGTACAGATGAAGAATAAATTCGTTTATCCGCGTAATTCGTTGTACTTACTTAATTAATATTCGTTGACTGAATCTGTTATATTATCGATGGGTTGTACACGATTGAATAAGCTGATTGTACCTTGAAACCTAAATAAACTGAAGAATCAATTCGTTTATCCGCGTAATTCGTTGTACTTAAGCGTAATTCGTTGTACTAAACATTATTAATAATATCATGGACATTTTAAGCCATGATGAACCGAAAAAAGTGTCTCAAACGCTATTGCAACGATTGAGTGATTGGTTAAAACGAAAAAAGGGAACTTTATGAAATAAGGCGTATTGATTATGTAAGTATTGAACGTTTTTGGAGTCCAACGCTTTAGCTTTAGGATTGTGCTTTCACTTTCCTAATTAGGGCATAACCAAAATTTAAGGGAGAAATATAAATTTGGCACATTTCAAATCGGTCATTATGACGAATGTAATTATCAACCACAAAAGCTGGTCCTTCCCAACCACACCATTTTGGAAAAATATCATGTAACAAGATAAATCCCCCAGTAGATACATATTTTTCCATCAATTCAAAATCTGCATAGCAACCTTCTACACTATGATCGCCGTCGATAAAAAGAAAATCTATCGGCGCGGCAAGCGTCTCAGCAATTTTTGGCCCAATGACTTTAGAATCGCCTTGATGTAATTCAACCCACTGAATTAGCCCCGCTGTTTCCAGTTGCGATTGGACATAAGCCAATGGATTATTTAACCAAATCGGGCAAAATTCATTAGGAGGCAAATCCTCAAACAAATCTATTGTATGGATTTTGCGATCACCGCCTAATTCTGCTAAGCCTGAAGCCAGCCATAGTGTTGAAATACCTACAAAACAGCCAATTTCAAGAATATTGCGGGGGGCAATATTACAAATCATGGATCGCAACATTTCCCCAGCACATGGCGAAATTGAGCCTGGAAATGCCATCGGATGTGCATAGCTATCACGTAAGACTTCAGCCCACTTTAAAGACGAACTGGCTAATAACGATGAGAGTTCCCAACGAGCGGGTGTGCTATCAACAGTAGCGCGTGGACAAAAGTCTAAACTTTCACCAGCAATGATTCGTTCTTTTAACCATTTTTCTTGTTGAACCAAGAGTTTAGAAATAATCATAGTCATAAATTTTATTAAATTTTTATTGATTTTCAATCCTGCCATTACGCCGATAAAAAATCCGTTTATTTCGCGTATCCGTTGTACTATCAGTATATGAGAGTTCTTATGTTTCAACCTAAATAAACTGAAAAACAAATTCGTTTATCCGCGTAATTCGTTGTACTTAAGCTTGAAAAATACTAAGGTGTCAAACATAAGCGGTTTGAGGGCCAGGTTGCCGAATTGATTCAGTTAACTTTTTTGATGGCCCTATAGACTAAAAACTTGTAAAAGGACGGGGAGCATTCTTTGCTAAAAATCCGATGTCTTTAAGATATCGGATTTTTGAAAGTAAACGTTCTTCATAAACAAATCCCTTATAAAATACAATCCTTGTAGTTATTGCTTTCGGTTTGAGGGCCAGGTTGCCGAATTGATTAAAAATCCGATGTCTTAAAGACATCGGATTTTTTGAATTTGCTTAACAAACGGTTTGAGGGCCTGGTTGGCGAATTATTTCCCACCACCTCCGACGCATGCGATTTATCGCCTTAGTCGCAGCCTTTATTCCACCGTCACCGACTTCGCCAAATTTCTCGGCTGATCAACATCAGTGCCTTTAATCAGCGCCACATGATAAGCCAACAACTGCAAAGGAATCGTGTAAACCATAGGCGAAATGATTTCATCCACTTCGCCTAATTCAATCACATGAATATAATCAGAAGCTTGCATAATGGCACGATGATTCGCAAAAACAAACAATTGTCCACCTCTAGCATGGACTTCTTGCAGATTCGATTTCAGCTTTTCCTGCAAAACATCATTGGGTGCGACAGCAACCACCGGCATTTCAGCATCCACCAAAGCAAGCGGCCCATGTTTAAGTTCACCTGCAGGATAAGCTTCGGCATGGATATAAGAAATTTCTTTCAATTTAAGCGCACCTTCCATCGCTATCGGATAATGTATACCGCGGCCCAAAAACAGGGCATGACGCTTATCGGCAAAGTGTTCAGCCAACTGTTCAATTTGGTCATTGAGCGCCAGCACACTTTCAATCTGTCTAGGCAAGGAAAGCATAGCCGTGGCAATCTTCTTTTCGACTTCGGCCTTCATACCATGACGACGACCAAGTATCACCGTGAGCATTAACAAGGACACTAATTGTGTCGTAAACGCTTTAGTGGAAGCCACACCAATTTCAGGCCCCGCATGCGTCATTAATACCATATCAGAGGCTCGCACCAATGAACTTTCAGGCACATTACAAATGGCGAGACTCGGGCCAAAACCTAAGCGTTTTGCCTCATCCAAAGCGGCCAATGTGTCGGCCGTTTCGCCAGATTGAGACAAGGTGACAACCAGCGCATTTGGATTAGCTAACGGTTGCCGATAGCGAAATTCACTGGCAATTTCAACCCCACAAGGCAATTTCGCCAGCGTCTCAAACCAATAGCGAGCCACCAACCCGGCATGATAACTGGTACCACAAGCGATAATTTGTACCGCCTCAATGTTTTCAAGCAAACGCTGCGCGTTAGGCCCAAACGCCGCTTCAAGCACACGCCCATCGTGAACCCGGCCCTCAAGCGTATCTGTGACGGCGCGGGGTTGCTCAAAGATTTCCTTGTGCATATAGTGACGATATTCACCGCGCTCCACCGCATCCGCTTGCAACTGACTGGTATGCTCAGCCCGTTCGACGGGTTTACCAGTCAGATCGGTTATGCTTAGCTGATCACGTTGGAGTTCGACGATATCGCCATCTTCCAAAAAAATCACCCGTTGAGTCACTGGAATCAAAGCAGCCACGTCAGAAGCAACAAAATATTCACCAATGCCAACACCGATAACTAACGGGCTACCGCGCCGTGCGGCCAACAAACGGCTCGGCGCACGAGGACTGATGACAGCTATTGCATACGTGCCTTCGATAACTTTCAAGGTAGCAGAAAACGCTGCATACAAATTTTTGCCCTGCTGGGTATGATAATGAATTTGATGAGCGATGACTTCGGTATCGGTTTCTGAACTGAATTCATAACCACGTTGCTCCAACTGTTGGCGTAACTGGGAATAGTTTTCAATGATACCGTTATGCACCACGGCGACGGTTTCTCTGGAAATCTGCGGATGGGCATTGTCCTGGCTCGGTTTACCATGCGTTGCCCAGCGCGTATGAGCGATGCCCGTCGGTGAAGATAAAAAGGTGGATTTAATTTGGGCTTCTAAATCACGAACTTTACCTTTAACACGTTGGCTTTCAAGTCCGCCCGATTGGTAGTTAATGGTAGCAAGCCCCGCGGAATCATAGCCACGATATTCGAGGCGTTTCAAGCCTTCAATAAGAATAGGCACAACATCGCGTTCTGCCACTGCACCGATGATACCGCACATAATGTTATTCCTTTGATAATTGGTAATTGGTAATTAGATACTTTTTTCCCGACGGGGTTTTTCCCATCTAATTCGTCCGGAGTCCAAGATTTATCCCGGAGTCCAAGATTTATCCCGGAGTCCAAGATTTATCTTGGACGTCTAATTAGTCCGGAGTCCAAGATTTATCCCGGAGTCCAAGATTTATCTTGATTTATCTTGGACGTCTTACGGCTCAATTTGAGTTCCCAACAATTCCAAGAACTTAGCCAACCACTGCGGATGGGCCGGCCAAGCGGGTGCTGTGACAAGATTACCATCAACATGGGCCGCATCCACAGAAATTTCTTTCCAAGTACCACCGGCAGTATTGATATCAGGCCCCACCGCCGGATAGGGAGAGCAGGTTTTGCCTTTTACTGCACCAGCCGCGACTAATATCTGTGCCCCGTGGCAAATAGCGGCTATTGGTTTTTGCAGTTCAGCAAAATGGCGTACTATCTCCAAGACTTGTGGATTAAGACGAATATATTCAGGAGCGCGTCCACCCGGAATAACGAGGCCATCATACGTTTCGGCCTTGATTTCGGCAAAGGTAGCGTTCAAAGTAAAATTATGCCCTGGCTTTTCGCTGTAAGTTTGGTCACCTTCAAAATCGTGGACGGCGGTGCGAACGGTTTCGCCAGCTTTTTTGTCAGGGCACACGGCATGAACTTCATGCCCTACCATCAACAAGGCCTGAAACGGCACCATGACTTCGTAGTCCTCAACGAAATCGCCAACTAACATTAATATTTTTTTTGCACTCATTTGTTACTCCTTTACAGTTAAGAAAAAATGGCTTTTTCCCTTTGGAAACTAATCTTTACCCACAAGTAGGACTTTATAATTGTAAACCGAAGCTCAGCAAAGCTAATTGTGAATAATTAATTGTTCCTTTTTAAGGAAAACAATGGGTTAACGATTAATGATGCCATCGTTCACAATTAGCAAGGCTTCCCTTAGGTTCACACTTTATAATTGTTAATTGTGAATAATTACGTTGTTAATTAAAACAATGGTTTAACTATTTTAGCGCTGCGAAAAACTTTTGCCTAGAGGGGCAAATTTTCTATGTAGGGTTTAATCAAGTTGCGGATTTTACGCATTTGACACTCATTTGCCAACTGCCGCAGTTCAGCCACAAAAGGCACATATTGGCTATCGGTTTGTTCTAACTTGTCAGCTTCGTCCACAATGGCACCCACATTACCCATCGTAGTCAAGTCGTACAGCCTTTGCACGAACTCAGCGGGTAGTTCCACAACGGGCTGATTTTCGCCGTTGGCGGATGCTGGGTTGTCGGCCTCCATCTTCGTCTTATATACCCATTCCAGCTTTAAGTGCTTTTGCAGCTTTTCTAGCACTTCGTCAATCTGTATGGGCTTGGCGACAAAGTCGTTACAACCGGCATCGAAACTATCTTGACGATGTCGCTCAAACGCAGTGGCCGAAATGGCGATGATTATAACCTCTTTGAGTTCAGGCAATTGGCGTATTTTTTGAGTCGCTTCCAAACCAGACATCACTGGCATGAGCAAATCCATCAAAATGGCATCCGGTAAAATAGCCGCTGCTTTCTCAACGCATTCTTGACCATTCACCGCTTCGTACATCTCAAACCCCAAGGACGATAGCAAACTAACCAATACGGCGCGATTTGTGCTTTTGTCATCGACGATTAAAATTCGGCGTGGATCCCCTTTAAATTCTATTATATGTTGTTCAGGAACTTTATCAACCGAGGGCCAGCCATTTGCTTGGGGCAGTGCGATATCAAACCAGAACACACTGCCCTCACCAAGGCTACTTTCAACGAAGAGTGTGCCACCCATCATTTCCACAAACTTTTTGCTGAGAGGCAAACCCAGTCCAGTGCCTTGAGTCATGTACCGTTGTTTTTCAACCTGCTGGAAAGGCATAAAAATAGCTTCCAATTGTTCCGGGGCAATGCCGAGGCCGGTGTCTTCAATCTGAAAACGGATTTGACTCCCCTCACTCCCATCGTCACAGATAGAGGTGTATGGGTTGAGGAGGCATTCCACTTTAAATGTCACCCGACCTTTTTCAGTGAATTTAATAGCGTTGCCGAGCAAATTGACTAGCACCTGACGCAATCGGGTTTCATCGCCTTCCACCATCGTGGGTAAGGGAGATGACGCTTGGTATGTAAAATAAATCTCGGTTTGTTTGGCGCGAACCTGAATGATGTCTATAATACCTCCAAGAAAGTTGGGAAGATGAAAATCTTGCCGGTGCAATTCCATTTTTCCCGCTTCAATTCTGGACATATCCAAAATATCATTGATGAGGGTGAGTAAATGATCGCCTGATTGCTCAATAGTATCAATGGCCTCTTGTTGTTCTGGCGTGAGGTTCTCGTCAAGTTGGAGAATCTGGGCAAAGCCTAAAATGCCATTGAGCGGTGTTCTAATCTCGTGGCTCATGTTCGCTAAAAATTCACTCTGGGCTCGGTTGGCCGCTTGCGCCGCCTCTTGAGCAGCTTTTGCCTCTCTAGCTGCTTTGAGTTCTGCTTCAGCCTGTTTCTGCTCAGTAATGTCCTCCATCAGGCAAATCATAAGCTCGTCACTCAAGCGAGAGACGGAGAGGCGAACCCATCGATCATCTCCCTTTTGACACAAGTAATGTTTTTCAACCTGATAGGTATCGGTATCATGAAGATTGGCGCTCAGTTCCTCGGCACCCACCTCTTTCTCGTCAGGATGCGTCACTTCAGAAAACGTCATTTTCTGGAGTTCCTGATTGGTGTACCCAAATATATTCTGCATTGCCGGATTGGTGCTTATGAACTTTCCTTGCCAATCGACGATAGCAATACCTAACGCGGCCTTTTCAAAGAGGGTACGGAAGCGATGTTCACTTTCAGCCAGTAACGCTTCTGCCTGTCGGCGCAGGGTAGTCTCTTGGAAAGAAATCACAATACCAGTCTCTTGCTCCTTTTCTCCAATCATACTGGCGGAAATCAGCACGATGATTGGGGAACCCTCTTTTCTAGTGGTATTCAATTCCCCTAGCCAACGCCCTTCTCGCGATAAATGGGAAAGTATTTGCGCTACCTCATCCCGGTTATCCCACAAACTAAAGATATCTTGATGCTGGAGTTGCCGGCGATTTTGATAACCCCACATCTGAACAAAGGCAGGATTAACATAAGTTATCGTACCATCAAGGTCAGTAATCACGATGCCATTAATAGCCGACTCAATGGCATCGTTTCGTATGCTCAGTTCTTGGGTGCGCTCTTTTACCTGATGCTCTAGTGAATTTGCCAGCCCACCTAAATCATCCCTGGATTTTTCTAAATGGTTGAGCATGGTTCGCAGCGTGTTAGCAAGTACACCAATTTCGTCATTGCCAAAAGCGGGAATTTCGACCTTTTGTTCACCAGTAGCGATACGATGGGCTATTTGTGTCAGTGTGCGAATTGGCCTCATCAGAAAGTGAACTACAATAGCGATTATCACCGTCAGCGCAATGACAACATAGATAACTAAGAAAAACAGACTTTGACGGAATTGCTCAGACTTGGCATCAATTATCTTGTAAGAGGCAACAGCGCCTAAGATGAGAAAACGTTCTTGTTCTAAGGGCGCGTAATGAAGATGCTGGAAGACGAGGCCTAACCCTTGTTCCTGTAAATTGATGCGCTGAAAATGATCCTTCATAACACTGTCTTCTGGGACATCTTGACTGTACTTGTTAGATAAAAAATGGTAGCTAGGAAAGTCCTCTTGAATATTGGCGCGTTTTCCAAACTCAAATGCAAAGCATTTGCTTTCATCTGGATGAAAAATATAATCACCATTTTGGTTAGTAATGAAGTAATAAACATCTTTCGGGGATTTTTTCAAGGAATGGGTCAATGCCTCGAAGTTGACGTTGATGACTAAGGCCCCGAAAACTTTAGCTTCACCCGTAAACACTGGCACCGCCACCCGAATAACTGGTTGAGGCGGATAAACGATGTGCCCATGCTCACGGTTCAAGTTCACGTCAGAAAAGTCATACAGCCCCGCTTGCAGTTTGATGGCTTTTTGAAAGTAAGGGCGGTTTCCCTTTTGCTGTAGTTGGTTTTCGGCAACTCTGAATATCTCATTTCCTCTGCGCTCCACGCGCATGATCTCGCGGCCTTGATCGGCAATACCGATGAAACGAATCTGCTCGTAGGCCGGCCGCTGACGCAGTACCGTGTGGAGCATCGTTTCAATACGTTGTTTCCAGAGATCCGTTGTCAAATTTTCTTGGTCATCGTAGCCCTCATCTTGGATAGCGCGTACAATGCCTTTCACATCGCTGGCTTCAACTAAAAAAATCGCATCCTGCTGTATTCGCTGCAACTGTTTTGACAGTAGCAGACTTTCCCGCCGCAAGTCATTACCCAAGCGTTGCAGGGATTGTTCATGCAAGAGGTGGCTGGCATCTCGGAAACTCAACCAAGCAATGCCCATGACACCAATGCCAGCGATAACAAAAGTCAATAGTGCGATTTTAGTGGGAAATTTCATTTTCATTTTTTATAAAAGCTTATGGGTGGATATCATGACTCGTTTGGCAGTAATCAGTGAACAGTTATCAGTTATCAGTTATCAGGAGTCAGTCGTCCAAACTAACGTTTGGCAGCCGTCCAAACTTTAGTTTGGTAGCCGTCCAATCTACGCCAAAGTTTTTTTAAGCCAAAGTTTTTTTAAGCCAAAAACTTTTGCCGACGATTTTAGTTTGGCAGGAGCCCAAACTTTAATTTGGCAGGGTAAAGTGCAACGTTAATTATCTAAAATTTAACAGTCAATGTTCTATTGACGGGTTTTAGTCGGCCAGTTTTAACTTGGACTGCCAAAAGTTTGGACTCCTAGACGTGTTTTACCGTTTGACTGCCAAACTAAAGTTTGGACTCCTGACTCCGACTGCCAAACTAAAGTTTGGAGTCCTGATTCCGACTGCCAAACTAAAGTTTGGACTCCTGCCAAACTAAAGTTTGGAGTCCTCTTGGGGAATTTTTTTCTTTCCCTTATCCTGAAGTACACTTTCCAAAATCAATTGGGCGTATTCTAACACTTGGTACACATCGGCCGGTGTTTTGTCCTTAACTTCGGGCAATTGAGCGGATACGGTGGTGATGCCAAGATGCGCTTTGAGTGTTATGAGTTCGGCATGAATGAGCCGTACCTTGTTGAACACTTCGCTGGGCGTGATAATACCCGCTACCGGGATGACAATCTGGTGGGTGTCGAGTAGCCCGGTACGCTTTTGTGCCTTTTGTACTTGTTTCAGCAGTTCTCCGCTACGTTTAAAAACGTGTTGCGGTTCAATTCCAACCCGTAATGGTGGAAATTTTACCTCATCGCGGTGGTTGCGGTAAGTGGCGATAGTCTGAATGTCTGCGAGAACTTTCTGAGCTTCATGGTAGACATCATTTGGGAGAAAACCTTCAAAACCTAGCACGGTATCCAACTGCAACGAAATCAGCCACATATTATAATACACAGATGAGGGTGTTTTGTCGTTGAACGTTTCAGTTTCCAGCGAAGTATAAAAGAGTTGGCTAGACATCCCAAACTGGCGGAATATAATATTAAGTTCTTCATCCAACCGGAGGGCTAAGTCGTAGACTTCGTTGGGTGTGATGGCTCTCACGGGGTAACTGGGCACACTCGTCAAACCAATCCCGATCTGTTGCCGTAGCCGGTTCACTTTATCCAAGCACTCCAGCCCTTTTTGGTAAACATGTTTAGGTTTGAGGTTGCGTATGAAAGGTGGGGTACGTGGGAGGGCTTGGATGCCCCGCGCCCGGCGATAGCGTTGGAGTTTTTTGAGAATGTCCTTAGTAACAGCAAAGACATGGCTCGGCGTTTTGACTAGAGAGGCTTGGCTAAATTGCACGATAGTTCGGTTGGGTGGGAAAACAGGCATGATTTGTGTGGCCCATTCGACATTTTGAATGACATCATCCGGGGTTTTGCCCGGCACGACGGGCGGTGTCTCAAAATTCCGCTCTAAACCAAGACGGAATTTGAGGTGTTGCAGTTCAGCCAACACGGTTTCTAAGGCATCATAAACCTCGCTGGGTGTGATCACGCGCCGAGGGACTTCGGGAACTTCAATCGGTTCCATCCACAGGCTTCGCTCGGCTTGGCTAATCTTTTTCTGTAAGCGGTAGACGGCCGCGAGCGCGTGGTTAGGGTGACGGCCTTCCGTCAACGGCGGCTTAGGGATATTCATCGGCAGATTTTGGCTACGGCGCAAAAACGTGACGAGTTCCATGACATGTTGGCTGAGGGCGTAAACATCCGAAGGGTTAAAACCGCGCACACCTAATGCGGGATCCAAGGCGCGGGAGATTTCCCACAAGACTTGGTAAACGTCATTAGACGTTTTGCTCTCACAGAGCGGCTTTTGTGGTTGGCTTGGGCTTGTAGAAGGCTGGAGACGATCAGAATAGGGAGGCGACAGCAACAATTCCACTTCGTCCACGAGGCGGACTACCATTACATACACCTCATTGGGGGTGATATAGCGGCCGGGATAATGAGAAGTGGATATTTCGCCCAGATTCTTGATCAGCCGATAGCGGTTGATTTTGGCAAGTATCTCTAGTGCCTTTTCTAGCACATGACGGGGCGCTTTGCGTTGTTGTTTGGGCAAAACCGGCCAAGGTTTTTCGATAGCGTTTTGTTGCAGAAGAAACTTAACCTTTGCCTTAAGAATCAGAGCGTTATGGTAAACATCATTGGGGGTTTTATCTGGAATGACGGCCGCATAGCCGGAAAAGCTAACGGCGGCTATCCAGATAAGCAGTATGGCACTTAGACAGTGTCGAACATGATTCATCAATTAATCTCCTATGACATAATGGGTAAGCAAATGAAAATTAAAAATGGGTAATGGTAATTGGGTGTAACCGGCCCCCGCTCATCGCTTTAAAATCAATGGTTTAGCGACGAATCTCAAAAGTTTCTTATTGATGAAAAAAGCAACTTGTCAAAAAATCAAATACATAGCAGCGCGGACGACAGGTTACACCCATCGCCTTTTTGGGGCCAAGTTTTCAACCACCATGGCTCAGGTTTGTCGTCGGCTTGTAATTGTCTTTTTGGGGCCTGGTTTTCAGCCACCAAGGCTCAACTTTGTCGTCGAATCGCCTTTTTGGGGCCAAGTTTTCGGCCGCCACGGTTCAACTTTGTCGTCGAATCGCCTTTTTGGAGCCAGGTTTTCAGCCACCAAGGCTCAGCTTTGTCGTCGGCTTGTAATTGCCTTTTTGGGGCCATGTTTTCATAAACAAAGACTCAGGTTTGTCATCTGCTTGTAATCGCCTTTTTGGGGCCAGGTTTTCGGCCGCCAAGGCTCAGCTTTGTCGTCGAATCGCCTTTTTGGGGCCAGGTTTTCACCCACCATGGCTCAGGTTTGTCATCTGCTTGTAATTGCCTTTTTGGGGCTATGTTTTCGGCCACCAAGGCTCAGGTTTGTCGTCGAATCGCCTTTTTGGGGCCATGTTTTCGGCCGCCACGGTTCAACTTTGTCGTCGGCTCGCCTTTTTGAGGCCGTGTTTTGGGAGGAGCGTGAAAATAATATACCCATAAAAAAGTTTTTTTTGAGTGTGTGAGTATTTTATTTAGCCACAGCTCACATAAAGATTAAGTCGCTAAAGCGCCTACTACGAACTTAGGCGCTAAACAACTCCTACGAACTAAGGCGCTAAAAAACTCCTACGAACTAAGGCGCTAAACAACTCCTACGAAACTCCTACGAACTAAGGCGCTAAACAACTCCTACGAACTAAGGCGCTAAAAAACTCCTACGAACTTAGGCGCTAAAAAACTCCTACGAACTTAGGCGCTAAACAACTCCTACGAAACTCCTACGAACTTAGGCGCTAAACAACTCTTACTAACGCAAGGCGCTAAAGCACCTACTACAAACGCAAGGCGCTAAACAACTCTTACTAACTTACTTAGGCGCTAAAGCACCTACTACAAACGCAAGGCGCTAAAGCACCTAGTACAAACGCAAGGCGCTAAAGCTCCTACTAACTTACTTAGGCGCTAAAGCACCTACTACAAACGCAAGGCGCTAAACAACTCCTACGAACTTAGGCGCTAAAGCACCTACTACAAACGCAAGGCGCTAAAGCACCTACTACAAACGCAAGGCGCTAAAGCGTCTACTACGAACTTAGGCGCTAAAGCACCTACTACAAACTTAGGGGAAAAGCATGAAAATAATATACCCATAGATTACCTGCGTTTTTTTAAAAAACTTGATTGACTAAAATATTTCATCAATTTGCCAAGACTTTAAACAAGCTGGTAGTCCCTTTAACCGAAAAATCAATGGCGAGGAAGGTTCAAGAATGCAAAATGTATCTTGCATGAGTGCTTGTACAAGGTACGCCTTTTTCTTAGGAATAGGATTCTTAACTCATTGATTTAAAAAACATCCACTCGATTGTAGGGACTACCAAAAATATTACAATCTCTCGTCGTAGAAAAGTGACTGCACCCAATTAATAATTAATCATTAATTGTTAATCATTAATTATTAATTCCCCCTTCGGGGTTGGGGCGGTTGGTTTTTCCACTGGTGGAAGCTGGGGCGATTTCACTGGCTGGTAATGTAAAGTAAAACCTACTCCCTTGCCCTACCTGACTTTCTACGCCTACCTGTCCGCCACAGCGGTTGATCACTCGTTGCACAATAGATAAGCCTAAGCCATGTCCTTCAACACGCGCTGTCGAGAGACGAGTAAAGGGCACAAACAATTGGCTTTGTTGTTCGGAGGTGAGGCCTTCTCCGTTGTCACGCACCCAAAAGCGAATGTGACCCTTTTCAGGTGTGGCCCCCAATTCTAGGTGCGGTGGACGGCCGCCATATTTTAAGCCATTACTGATGTAATTGGCCCACACTTCTTCAATCCAAGGCGCATAGCCTAGCGCGGTAGGCCATTCTTCGGGCGAGATGACGATTTCGCCTTGAGATTCCTCAATCGTGTGGGCGAGACGCTGTTGTACGCTGGTGATCATTTCAACCATCGAAAGCGGATCCATGTCTACTTTTTGATGGCGTGAACTGGCTAATAACAGCAACGCGTCGATAATATTAGCCATTTTCAGGCCGCTTTGCTTAATGCGTTGTAACAAGTCCAGCGACTGAGCCTCGAGAGAAGAGGCTAACTTGTAGACAAGGAGACTGCTTAAAGCGGTGATGCCGCTCAAAGGATTTTTGAGATCGTGGGCAACCGTGTGGGCAAAGGCTTCCAGTTCAGCATTTTGTTCTTTTAACTGAATATTTTGCTGTTCAAGTAGTTGATTTTTTTCTTCAAGGGTTTTTTGCAGCCTTCTGAGCGTCAGGTGTGTTGTGATACGCGCTAGGACTTCTTCATGTTGAACCGGTTTAGTGATGTAATCAACGGCCCCTACTTCAAAGCCCTTCACCTTGTCTACTGTTTCAGACAGCGCCGTCATAAAAATCACTGGAATGTCGCGGGTTGCCTCATTTTCCTTCAGGCGGCCGCAAGTTTCAAAGCCGTCCATTTGCGGCATCATCACATCGAGCAAAATGAGATCAGGTGGCGCGTGAGCCACTCTAACAAGGGCATCTTCACCATTTTGAGCAACCAGCACTTTGAAGCCGAGTTGGCGTAAATAGGAAAAAAGCATTTTTAGGTTTGTGGGCATGTCGTCCACAATCAGTAGTGTGCCTTGGTAAGAATTATTAGTCATTTTCAATGTCCTTTTTAACCCTTCTTTTCTAGCTATTCAGATATTTTGATGGAGTCCAAGCTTTAGCTTGGACGTGCAAACTAAAGTTGGCATGGAGTCCAAGCTTTAGCTTGGACTTAGGACCTCCCAAAAAAATAATATACCCACACACACCCCTACCCTCAATGCCATTAAGTTAAGGAAAAGGCCCGTTTGTAGTAGGCGATTTATCGCCTCACGCGCCGCTGACGACTGCCAAACTAAAGTTTGGACTCCTGATCACTGATTACTGATCACTGTTCAAGATTGATTCAAGAAATTCGCCGATTTCTCGTACCATAAACGCCTCCGCTAACGGCCGCACTTGGGCCGCAAACGGTGCGAATTGGCTATCTGTTTGTTCTAATTGGTCAATTTTTTCCACAATGCTTTCGACATCACCCATCATAGCCCAATCATATAACATTTTAACAACTTCTGCCGAAGGTTCAACCAAGGGCGGTTCGGTTTCATTTTCTGGGCTTGGTGAAAGTTCAACCGAATTGTCGGCCTCGTACTCCCATTCGAGTTTCAAGTAAAAACGCAGTTTTTCTAGCACTTCTTCGGTGGCTACCGGTTTGGCGATAAAATCATTGCAGCCAACCGCTAAAGTTTTTTCTCGCTCTGAAAAAGACACACTGGCGGAAACCGCAATGATGGTAACTTCTTTTAATTTAGAGAGTTGGCGTATCCTACTCGTCGCTTCAAGGCCATCCATAACGGGCATCAATATATCCATAAAAATGACATCTGGCCTAAATGCCAAGGCGATTTCAATGGCGATTTCTCCATTGAAGGCTTCCACTATATCAAATTTTAGCGGTGAGAGCAATTCAAACAATAGGGCCCGATTCTCACCTTTGTCATCAACGATTAAAATTCTGCGTGGTTTTCCTTTAAAACCAGTGATACGTTGCTCAGTTGGGGTTTTTTCAACTTGAGTCCACCCTTCGACGGCCGGGAGTGCCAAATCAAACCAAAACACACTGCCCTTACCAACAGTACTTTTAACAGCGAGTGTGCCGCCCATCATTTGAACAAACTTTTGGCACAATGGCAAACCGAGTCCAGTACCTTCTGTCATATACCGTTGTGCGCCCACCTGTTTAAAGGGCTGAAAGATGGTTTCTAATTGCTCATGCTCAATCCCGGGGCCACTGTCTTCAATTTCAAAGCGAATTATTCTCTCGATGGAGAGGTTAAGACGACTCCCCTCTTGAAAGGGGTTAGGGCTGTGTTCATTGGGGATGTGTTCGCAATAGCCGACGCGAAAATTCACAAAACCCTTTTCGGTAAATTTGACCGCATTGCCGAGCATATTAACCAATACTTGCCGTAATCGGGTTTCATCGCCATGCACGGCCGTTGGTAGATATGCATTGATTTCGGACTGAAAGTCAATCTTTTTTTGTTTGGCTTGTATCTGAAAAAGATCGACGATGCCTTTGAGGAAGTTAGAAAAGCGAAAATCGTGGTGATGCAATTCCATTTTCCCAGCTTCGATTTTGGACATATCAAGAATGTCGTTAATCAGTACCAGCAAATGCTGGCCGGATTGTTCAATGGTGTGAATACCATCAAGTTGTTCAGCGTTGAGGGATTTATCGCGTTTGAGAATCTGGGCAAATCCCAAAATGCCATTAAGCGGTGTCCTGAGTTCATGGCTCATGTTGGCGAGAAATTCGCTTTTGGTGCGATTGGCTTCTTCGGCGGCCTCTTTAGCGGCTCTGAGATCGGCTTCTACTTGGACTTGTTTAAATTTTTGTTCAAGCGTCTGCGCCATTAACTTGAAGTTGTCCACCAGAGAATTAATTTCAGTGATCAAACTATTAGGCCAAGCAATGGTTTCTCTTTCGAGCAATTTATTAGGTAAATTAGTCGTCACTCGTGCTAGGTTGGACAACGAGGCGGTGGCTTGGCGGCTAATCAGGGTTGCGACGATGATAGCCAGTACGGTAATCAGTAGCATGATAGCCAAACTTTTGATGTAGGCCGTTTGCAAGTTGCTGATGTGGGAGGAAATGGGACTTTCCACCAACAAACGCCAAGGCATGTCTTTGTCAGCCATCTGGGTTTCTTTTATATAGAAAGACTTTCTCCAGCGTACCATCAGTGGCATGTTTTCGGCCGGCAACCATTGATAAATGGTGGTACCACTGACTGGACGGATTTCGCCACTTTGGCGAGGATCAAAGAGTTGCTTGGTTTTCAAATCAGGCCGCGTACTCATGATCACACGTTCTTGACTGTCAATGAGCGTGATTTGCAAATCAAGCGCCTGAGTGCTTGATTTTAAAAGTTCTGCTATAAAATCCAAGCTAAGATGACCTGAAACATGGCCCAACAAGCGATTGTCACGGTACACTGGTACACAAAGCTCAACGTGAAAGGAGGGCCCTTCGTCGCTTTCTATCCACATTTCTGACATGTTATGCTGTTTTGATTGGCACAACTGATGACTGTAATTTTTGTTATTAAAATGAGAAGGTTGGTGTGCGCCGTGAATAGGCGCGTTTGTAATAATATTGCCTTTGGTATCAACAATATACAGGTGGTATAAGTCAGGCCTGAGGCGTTGTGTCATTTCTGTGCTTTGTTGTAACACGGTTGAAGGTGTCATCTCGGTACGTGCCGCGATTTTTGCCAGTTCATGGAGGGCATGTACCTGTTGCTGATGCCACCAAAGCAATTCAGCCTCCCTGTTGGAAGAGATCGTTTGTAGATGACTTTGAATATTGGTTTTTATATCGCTCAATGTTTTGCGGCTCTCCAAAACCATTAGCGTTAAAGTTGGAAAAAAGACAAACGCTACCAGTAAGTTTAATAAGGTTTGTTGCAGGGACAAGGTGACATTCACTGGAGAACGCGCTATCCATTTGTAAAGGGGCGTACCGGCAAGGAGTAGGCTGGCAACAAGGGCGTTAAAGATGCCATTGATGGCCTGTTTGAGCATGATCAGCACCACTGGAATGGTTCCCATGCCCATGACTCCAGAATAGAATAGCCACACCAGCGGCATACCAATCAAAACCCAGTAAATGCTATCCAACAGCACGAAGTTGAGCTGCTTTTGACGGCGTAGCCACCAGCCCACGAAAAAGGCTTCTAGCGTAAAAATGATGACGGCGTAGGGATGCCCCCATAAAATCATGGTGTATGAGCCAACAATCGCAGCCGCCAGTGTGCCCCAATGGGTTTTATACAAATGTACGACGATTAAGACGGCAATGCTGCCGAATAAAAAATTCACGCCAAAAAACAGTGGCACATTGTAATAATTACCGACTAAGCCGGCGGCGATAAGAATGGCTAATCCTAAGACTGAACGGAAGTTATGGAAAATTAGTGACATGTTTGTAAATTTTTAGTTTTTTAGGAGTGACGCATTATGGCAACGCAAACAACTAGTCGTCCAAACTTTAGTTTGGCAGGAGTCCAAACTTTAGTTTGGCAGTGCCAGAGTACTTAAATCCGTCCAAACGTAAGGAAGGAGTCCAAACTTTAGTTTGGCAGTGCCAGAGTACTTAAATCCGTCCAAACGTAAGAAAGGAGTCCAAACTTTAGTTTGGCAGTGCCAGAGTACTTAAATCCGTCCAAACGATCGGTCGGCAGGAGTCCAAACTCAAATTTGCCAAACTTTAGTTTGGACTGGAAGCTGGGGCGATTTCACTGGCTGGCAATGTAAAGTAAAATATACTCCCTTGCCCTACCTGACTTTCTACGCCTACCTGTCCGCCACAGCGGTTGATCACTCGTTGCACAATAGATAAGCCTAAGCCATGTCCTTCAACACGCACTTTCGAGAGACGAGTAAAGGGCACAAACAATTGGCTTTGTTGTTCGGAAGTGAGGCCTTTTCCGTTGTCACGCACCCAAAAGCGAATGTAGCCATTGAAAGGTGTGGCCCCCAATTCTAAGCGCGGTGGACGGCCGCCATATTTTAAGCCATTACTGATGTAATTGGCCCACACTTCTTCAATCCAAGGCGCATAGCCTAGCGCGGTAGGCCATTCGGGCGAGATGACTATTTCGCATTCCTCAATCGTGTGGGCAAGACGCTGTTGTACGCTGGTGATGATTTCAACCATCGAAAGCGGCTCCATGTCCACTTCTTGATGATGTGAACTTGCCAATAACAGCAACGCATCGATAATCTTAGCCATTTCTAGGCCGCTTTGTTTAATGCGTTGTAAAAAGTCCAGCGATTGAGCATCGAGAGAAGAAGCTAATTTATAGGCCAGGAGACTGCTTAAACCGGTGATGCCGTTCAAAGGATTTTTGAGATCGTGGGCAACCGTGTGGGCAAAGGCTTCCAGTTCGGCATTTTGTTCTTTTAATAGAATATTTTGCTGTTCAAGCAGTTGATTTTTTTCTTCAAGGGTTTTTTGTAGCCTTCTGAGCGTCAGGTGTGTTGTGATACGCGCTAAGACTTCTTCATGCTGAACCGGTTTGGTGAGGTAATCAACGGCTCCCACTTCAAAGCCCTTCACCTTGTCCACCGTTTCAGACAGCGCCGTCATAAAAATCACCGGAATGTCGCGGGTGGCCTCGTTTTCTTTCAAGCGGCGACAAGTTTCAAAACCGTCCATATATGGCATCATCACATTGAGCAAAATGAGAGCAGGTGGCGCGTGAGCCACTCCAACAAGGGCATCTTCACCATTTTCAGCAACCAGCACTTTGAAACCGAGTTGGCGTAAATAGGAAAAAAGCATTTTTAGGTTTGTGGGCATGTCGTCCACAATAAGTACTGTGCCTTGGTAAGAATTATTAGTCATTTTCTGTGTCCTTTTTGAGTCTTAGAATGTAGTTCTTAATATTGTCTTGTACTCCGATAATTCGTGCAAGGCGAGCTTGGAACGAGGATTAGTTCATCGAGTTCCCAATCGTCTTATGCGCGATAAAAATCAAAAAATAGCTCAAATGCGCCAATAGCACTCGCGAAGAGAAATACCAACACAGAGAGCCTCTTGCTTTGGCTCATCAAAACGGAATTTTCTCTTATCAACACAGAGAACTCAGAGGTACACAGAGGTACACAGAGGGTTTTTGTGTTAGTCTCGGAACAAAGTGTTACTCAATGCCCTCCGTGTTGAGAACCGTTTTGCAATTCCCCAATTTTTTATAAAATATTACCATTCGCCATAAACCTTTTCACTTTGAGTTTCGCCATTCGCTTATACGAATAATTTGAGTTTTGAAATCCCTCCAGAGATAATTATAGTTCGCACAAATTGCGCTTTTGTCATTCCGAGTGAGGGAACTTGAGGAATCTTCTTGAAATGACAAAAAAACTCCGTTTAGAACGGTGCCCAGTATATAATGATAAAATATTTGCGATCTTGGGGTGGTATGGGGTGGTTCCTAATTAATAATTAATTATTAACAATTAATTATTAATTATTAATGATAACAATCGGTTCATGGTTTTTGCCTTATATACGGAACGTACATTTGCGGGTGGAAATAAAAGGCATAAGATCGCTCGAAAATCCGCCTAACTATTTATTTACCAAGGGCACTATGCCTAAAAAAAAATCCGTTTATTCCCAAAATCCGTTGTACTCTTACTAGAAATTCTCTTCTTTATCAAGTGTGCCTCATCTTTTCCGTCCAAAGCTAAAGCTTTGGACGGAATTGATGTTTATTACCAATTATCAATCGTTCTAAAACCCATTAAATAGTTATGGTTAAATGCTAAGGCTCATTAAAAAGTTTTCGCTCGACTGATTATCCATTATCCATTACCAATTGGCTCTTTTGCCAACCATTTACTTAATTTATCTAAGGCCGAATGGCGCGTCAAGTCAACCTGCAACGGCGTTATTGATACAAACCCTTGATTAATAGCATAAAAATCTGTGCCAGGCCCAGCATCTTGTTCAGGCCCCGCGGGGCCTATCCAATAAATTGGATTTCCGTGTGGATCCTCACTTTTAATGGCCGGCTCGGCGCGGTGACGACTGCCTAAACGAGTGACTTGCATACCTTTTAATTCATCCCAAGGACAATCAGGGACGTTGATATTTAAAATGGTATCAACCGGTAAGGGTAAGTCATTGTTTTGTAGACGTGCTAACAGCACTTCTACCACACGGGCGGCTGTTTGATAATACTGAGGATCAAAACTCGCCATTGAAACGGCTAACGCCGGTAAGCCTAAAAAACGGCCTTCCATCGCGGCGGCGACAGTGCCTGAGTAGATCACGTCATCACCCAAATTTGGTCCCGCATTAATGCCTGATACCACAATGTCAGATTGTGTGTCGAGTAAACCGGTGATAGCAAGGTGTACACAATCGGTGGGTGTGCCATCGACATAAATAAAACCATTGTCCGCTCGTTTGGCTCGAAGGGGATACTCTAGCGTGAGAGAATTACTGGCACCACTGCGATTACGCTCTGGGGCAATTACCGTGACATCGGCAAATTTTTGTAATGTTTCGACTAAGCATAAGATGCCCGGTGCTTGATAGCCGTCATCGTTGCTGACTAATATTTTCATATTTTTTCAATGATTGATGTTTTTTTATATGATGGGTTTGTTTAAAGCAATAACTACAAGGATTACTTGCTTATGAAAGAGTTATACTGATAGTACAACGGATACGCTTTCCGAAACGGATTTTTTATCGGCTGAATGACAGGATTGAAAGTCAATAAAAATAACCAAACGGGTCAATTTTTATTTTCACCCGCATCTGTACATTCCGTATATTGCTTTAAAATTATTGTGTTTTTAGACGACTTTGATTACATCAAGGATTTTTAGACTCAAGATTATAATCCTTTTTTATAAGGAATCTTGTAGTTATTGCGTTATTATCATCCTTTTTTATAACGAATCCTTGTAGTTATTGCGTTATTATGATCCTTTTTTATAACGAATCCTTTCCGTTATTGCGTTATTATCATCCGTTTTTATAACGAATCCTTGTAGTTATTGCGTTAAAATCATAAAGTCTTTTTAGACTCAAGATTATAATCCTTTTTTATAACGAATCCTTGTAGTTATTGCGTTATTATCATCCTTTTTTATAACGAATCCTTGTAGTTATTGCGTTATTATCATCCTTTTTTATAACGAATCCTTGTAGTTATTGCGTTATTATCATCCGTTTTTATAACGAATCCTTGTAGTTATTGCGTTATCATCCGTTTTTATAACGAATCCTTTCCGTTATTGCCTTAAAATCCTTGTGTTTTTAGAACCAATTACCAATTACCAATTACCAAAATAATGTCAAGCAAAAACCCACAAGAACACACGCCGGCGATGCAGCAGTATCTCAGCACCAAGGCGGAGTATCCCGACATGCTGCTATTTTATCGCATGGGAGATTTTTATGAGTTATTTTTTGAAGATGCCGAGCGGGCTGCGCGTCTGTTAGATATTGCGCTTACCTCTCGCAGTAAAAAAGGTGGGCAAGCCATTCCGATGGCGGGTGTGCCGTTTCACGCCATAGAAAATTATCTCGTTAAATTGGTACGTCAAGGTGAATCGGCCGTGATTTGTGAACAAGTGGGCGATCCCGCTACCAGTAAAGGCTTGGTTGAGCGCAAAGTCAGTCGCATTATCACGCCCGGCACGTTGACGGATGAAGCCTTATTAGAAGAACGCCAAGAAAGTTTATTGGCGGCAGTGCATGCCATTGATGAATTAATCGGAATAGCTACGCTCGATTTAGCCAGTGGGCGCTTTGCCCTGATTGAAGTGCAAGGGCTGGCATTGTTCAACAGTGAAATGGAGCGGTTGCGCCCAGCCGAATTATTAGTCAGTGAAGACAGTCGCCTCAGTTTGCCCAAAATAGCTTTACGCAAACAACCGCCTTGGTATTTTGAAGTGGACACGGCGCGGCGTTTATTGACGCAGCAATTTGGTACCCGCGATTTATCCGGGTTTGGCTGCGAACATCTGACGGTTGCGCTAGGCGCGGCCGGCTGTTTGTTGCAATATGCTCGTGAAACGCAGCGTACTCAACTGCCTCATATTCAAGGCTTACATTGGGAACGGCGCGAAGACAGCATTTTTTTAGATGCGGCCAGTCGGCGCAATTTGGAATTAGATAGTCGCCTCATTGGGCAGCGCGAACATACCTTAGTTAATATTATGGATGAATGCGCTACGCCCATGGGAGGGCGCTTATTGCGCCGTTGGTTACATCGGCCTTTGCGTGATATTGAAGTGTTAAGGGCGCGTCATCAGAGCGTTGGCGAATTACTTGAACAGCAATGTCTTGATGTGTTATATCAACAACTACGTGCGGTGGGTGATATTGAGCGCATTTTGGCACGAGTGGCTCTCAAATCGGCCCGCCCTCGTGATTTAAGCCAATTACGCACCGCGTTAGGAACGCTACCCGATTTACAAAAGCAATTCAGACAATTTAATAGCCCTCATTTAAAAACCTTGGCACAGAAAATCGGTGCCTTTCCCGAACTTTATGCCTTATTGTGTGCCGCCATTGTTGAAAAGCCACCGCAATTGATCCGTGATGGTGGCGTGATTGCGCTCGGTTATGATGCTGAACTGGATGAATTACGCAGTTTAAGCCAAAACGCCGGGCAATATTTGGTGGATTTAGAAAGCCGCGAGCGTGAGCGCACTGGCATTACCAACTTAAAAGTCGGCTATAACAAAGTACATGGTTACTACATTGAAGTCAGTCGCGCACTGGCTGACAAAGTGCCTCTTGAGTACACGCGCCGCCAAACACTTAAAGCGGTGGAACGTTATATTACGGATGAATTGAAAAGCTTTGAAGACAAAGTATTAAGTGCCAATGAACGGGCGTTGAAACGGGAAAAATATTTATATGAGTTATTATTAGATAAACTGCTCGAATCGCTGATAGAATTGCAAACCAGTAGTGCTGCCTTAGCCGAATTAGATGTGTTAAATAATTTTGCTGAGCGTGCCGATACGTTGAAATTCTATCCGCCTAAATTCACTGACAAAGAATGTATTGAAATTACTGAAGGGCGGCATCCGGTGGTTGAAGCCGTACAAGAAATACCGTTTATTCCCAATGAGTTGCGACTGGATAGACAGCGGCGGATGTTGATACTTACCTCGCCGAACATGGGTGGGAAGTGCCTTTGTAACCTTACAAATTATATGGTTACTTCGCAAGGTATTGTTTCTCTTATAAATTTTATGCCAGCGTCGGCACAGAGAGATTGCTTTACGCCTCTTTCAGAACCTATCCAAGTAAAATCTCTAGAAGGGATGGCACAGGCAACCCATTTTTATTATGCGGGCAAACAAAAAACCCTTAAAATTAAAACGCGGCGAGGTTTTAATTTAGAAGGGACACCTGAGCATCGCATTTGGGTACGTTGTCCCGATGGTAGCGAAGGCTGGCGTTGTCTAAAGGATTTAACCGGTGAAGAAGCTTGTGCGATTGATCACCAATTGGATTTATGGGGAAGTCGTATAGAGATTGATACGACAGCAGCGGAAAGCTTGCCCAATCTCAAAAAACGTTACACGATGCCCACACAGATGACAACTGATTTGGCTTACTTGTTGGGATTATTGCTTGGTGATGGCTCTGTCACTTACAAAAGCAATTTTGTTTTGATCACAACAGATGCAGAAATTGCGGAAGCATTTCAGCGCATTATAAGAAAGTTGTTTGGTTATGAAGTAAAAGAGAACACGACTAGGCCCTATTATCACGTCAATAGTCTTCAAATCCGAGCGTTTTTAGAAACGGTGGGGCTTGGTTATCACACCGCTTACTATAAGCACATTCCCGAAAGCATTTTGCAAGCCCCCCGTGAGTTCGTCGTTGCCTTTTTACAAGGCTTATTTGACACGGATGGTTATGCCGAAAAACGCTATGGTAATAGTCAACTGTCTACATCTTCATACCGTTTAGCACAGGAAGTGCAAATGTGTTTATTGAATTTGGGCATACTGAGTTCACTCAAAACAAAAAAAACACCTAAAAAACCCAATTATCTGGTGAACATCTACGGTGCGGATGCCATTGCCTTTCATACCAAGGTAGGTTTTCGCCTCACTCGTAAACGTCAACGTGCGGCCTTGGCCTCCAATAACCGTAGGCCAAATATTGGTATTCCTTATCTTGACAGCACACTAAAACAAATTCATGCTTGTATTGTCGAAACACAGCATAAACCGGTGTCGCTAGAAAAAGCGCCCAAAATACGCTCCATCTTTCATACTTATTTGCCCAATAAGCGAAACATCTCTTATAACAAGTTAGAAGAACTGATTAGCTATTGCCAAGCGAATGGAGTGGAGTGCGCTGAGTTAGCGCAGTTACAACAATTACAACAACGGCACTATTTTTATGACCGTATTACCAGCATAGAGGCTGGAGAGGCCGAAGTTGCGGATTTATCGGTGCCACAAGGACATGCGTTTGTGGCTAACGGCTTTGTCAGTCACAATTCCACTTATATGCGTCAAACGGCCTTAGTTGTACTACTTGCCCACATCGGCAGCTTCGTTCCCGCTCAACAAGCCACAATCGGCCCCATCGACGGCATTTTTACCCGTATTGGAGCCAGCGACGACTTAGCCGGCGGCCGTTCTACCTTTATGGTAGAAATGACAGAAACTGCCAACATTTTGCACAACGCCACTCGTAACAGTCTCGTCCTCATGGATGAAATTGGGCGCGGTACTAGCACCTTTGATGGTTTATCGCTGGCGTGGGCTTGTGCCGAGTATTTAGCAGATCAGGTTGGTGCTTACACGCTCTTTGCTACCCACTACTTTGAATTGACGCGCTTGCCCGAACTGTTTCACAATATCGCTAATGTTCATTTAGAAGCAGTGGAACAAGATGACAAGCTGATTTTTATGCACACCGTGAAAGACGGGCCGGCTAATAAAAGCTACGGCCTACAAGTGGCCCTATTGGCGGGCGTTCCGAAAAACGTTGTCAAACAAGCCAGTGTCCACCTGAAACAATTAGAAGAACAACAATTACAAATGGCCGCGCAACAAACCGAATTACCGTTGCTGCCACCATCGCTGCCACCGCCGGCAACGCCAGCCGTTCCTCATCCCGTTATCGAAAAACTCAAAAGCTTGTCGCCAGAAGATATGACACCAAGACAAGCTTTAGACGTGATTTATCAACTCAAAGCGTTATTGGATGAGACTATGCAATAACAACTACAAGGATTATATAGATTTTCAGAAAAGGCAATAAGACGTGCGACAGAGGGCCAGACTTAAATTTTAAAACAGCCAAAATCTTTTATGGCCCTCAAACAAGACCCCAATAGCAGTTTATCAGTCGTCCAAACTTGAGTTTGGCAATCGTCCAAACTTGAGTTTGGCAATCGTCCAAACTGGGCGCATTTCTTTCTATTTTCCCGCTTGACTATAACCAACGCTCCCAACCCCAAAGGGGTTGAATATGAATGCAACCTGGGGATGGAAGGGAAAGGGGCCCCAACCCCAAAGGGGTTGAATATGACCTGGGGATGGAAGGGAAGGGGGCTCCAACCCCAAAGGGGTAAAGCGGGAAAATAGAAATGCGCCCGTCCAAACTTTAGTTTGGCAGTCGTCCAAACTTAAGTTTGGCAGACGCTATAGTAGACACCGTCATCGAAGAATTTTTTTGTCATGTTTCATCCCGACGATCCCGACGATCCCTTTGATCGGCTTGTCCCGACTCTGGAGGGAACTTGAACTTGAACTTGAGAAATTGAGCCATGAAAACAAGATTTCGTATCTGTCGAAATGACTTTCAGCGCAATGCAAAGTATAACTTATTCAATTTCAGGTTGGATCAAACATTCCAAAGGAATTCCCGAAACATTTTCCGGACTACCTAAAGTTGTGGTAAAGCGCCACGTTGTTTGAATGTGAATAGCCTTAAGGAAAACTAAAGTAAAGAGATATAAGACGCACCACGTTGTTTGAATGTGTACCAGTGGTAAACAAAAGCCTTTTTGAGGCTCATAACGAGCGGCTTGTGAGTAGCTTTTGCGAATACTACAAACAGGTGAGTCGCTAAAGCGACTACTACAAACTGATAGTTCAAAAGCGCATAGACGAGCTGAATAACCACTTGGCCTCTTATGAGACTATAAAAAATTTCTTAATCCCTAACGGACATTTAACAGTCAAGACAGGATTTCTAACGCCATCGCTCAAACTAAAAAGAGGCAAACTGTACGAAGTGTTTAAAAATACAGCTATATAAACTCTACGACTCTCATACGTGAATAACTGATACTATCCCTTTAAGGGATAATATCTGCAACATTTTGGGTGTGTCCTACTGATCCTACAGACTTTGAATTGTCTTGCCGCTTTAAAAGTAAGGTTTCTTTTGAGGGCCCTGTTTTAAAATTGGTTTGGTAAGCTTTTGTTAATGGCTTATCATAATAAAAAATGAAACCTGAAAAATGAAAAAGACTAAGGTGTCAAACATAAGCGGTTTTTTTGAGGGCCATGTTAGCGAATTGATTTTATTGAAGGCCCTTTCCTAAAATGAAAAATGAAAAATGAAAAATGAAGAAGACTAAAGTGTCTTTCCAAAGCCGTTTTTTTGAGGGCCATGTTAGCGAATTGATTTTATTGAAGGCCCTTTTCCCTAAAAACTTCCTACTTGGACAAGTGGGACACACCCAACATTTTTGCTCTCTGATAAAGTTGTAGCCGCAAGGCCTAATGCGGGATGACAACACAACAAAGACATTGGTAGGAATTTAAAATAAAAAGCGTTACCAACAGGTGTTGGAGTCCAAACCTTCAGGTGTTGGAGTCCAAACCTTTAGGTTTGGACTTATACTCAGCACCGCTATCGTTCACTCGCGTAGCGAATTACTGCGTTTCCGAGCGAAGCGAGATCAAATGTTAAGTAGATACGGAACGTACTTTAAAACCGTGAAAATGAAAATGCGTTAAATGGATTGAATTATTAATAAAATGAGTCATTTACAAACTAGCAGGTTCATTTTTCATTTTTCATTTTTCATTCGTCTAGTTGGAATCCAAACCTTCAGGTTTGGACTTAATACATACATTGAGTAAGCGTTACCTCTTTTGAGATACCTGATACCATGAAAAAAAAAACACTCTACGAATTTTTAGGCGTTGAACCAGAAGCCACGCAAGAAGAAATCAAAACGGCGGCTCTTTCCTTAGCGAGAAAATTTCATCCGTCCAAATATCCGGGCAATCCTCGGGTAGCCGCTCGTTTCAATAAAATAAAACGGGTTTACAACACCCTAGCTAATCCACAAAAACGGGCCGCTTATGATGCCACTTTAGCCAAAGAACCGGCCCAACCGGCCCAAAATCCATCGCCTCGGCCCGAAAAACCGATAATCAACACCGTCCATCAGGCCAGCGAAAAAAACACTCAAATTGTGCGGGAAAAACAGCCGGCCTCAGAGGCCGCCAAAGCGAATTCGGTGCAAAATTCCTCGCCCCAGCCCCAAAAAGTACAGACACAGTACGCCAGTCAAGAAAAAAACACCACCAATGAGCCGCAGCAGGTTGGTGAAATGAATAAACTGCGTACCAAGATTCATTGGTTTTTAAATCTTATAGCCGCCTTCCTTTTTATGGGAATTGGGGCCTATTTTTTATTGATTGATCCAGCGATTTTAACAGAATATGTCGATAAAAGTGATTTTTTTCCAGACAAACTACCCTATATTACACTTAGTTCTTGGGTAATTTTAGGGCTGGGCATATTGATATTAGTGCATACATTATGGGCTACATTCACCACCATTTTGACGAAGAACAAAAATCACGTTGAGGACATAAAACCGGACGACAATACGCAGACTAAACCGGTAATTAAAGAGACGGAGGCGGCGGCCGCCAAAAATCCAGCACAAGCCAGTGCCAAAAAACCACCGGCTACCGTGCCTCAAAAGACGCAAAAACAGGATAATCCACCAAAACGAGTAACTAAAGAGACGGATGCGGCAAAAAATAAGGCACTTGCCACGGCAAAAAAACCAGCGGCTACCGTGCCTCCTCAAAAGACGGCGGCTAATCCACAAAAACGGGTAGCTCAAAAAACGGCCGCGGCCAAAAACCCAGCACCTGCCACCGCCAAAAAGCAACCGGCTACCGTGCCTAAAAAGACAGCGGCTAATCCACAAAAACGGGTAGCTCAAAAAGCGGCGGCCAAAAAACCAGCACTTGCCACCGCCAAAAAGCAACCCGCTACCGTGCCTCAAAAGACGGCAGCTAACCCACAAAAACGGGTAGCTCAAAAAACGGCCGCGGCCAAAAAACCAGCACTTGCCACGGCCAAAAAGCAACCCGCTACCGTGCCTCAAAAGACGGCGGCTAATCCACAAAAACGGGTAGCTCAAAAAGCGGCCGCGGCCGCCAAAAAACCAGCACCTGCCACGGCCAAAAAACCAGTTGCTACCCTACCTCAAAAGACGCCAGACAGAAAAGAGGAAAAAATGGACGGCCGAGCGGCAAAAAATCACTGGTTGGGTTATTCTTTTGCCATCCTCCTGATATGCATAGGAACCTATTTGTTATGGATAGAACCGACGCTTTTCACAGAATCTGTCAATAAAGTTGACAGGTTGCAAAACCAACTACCGTATGTCACGCTCGGTGCTTGGATGATTTTTTTGCTAGGCCTATTAATATTACTGTATAATTTATTTAAAACCCTCACCACGACTTCCACGAGGAACAAAAATAAGGAAACCAAACCACTCAAAGAGCCAGAAGCGGTTGGACAAGCGTCGAGTAAGGCTGCGGCCGAAAAGCGGGAAAAAACTACCGCTCTGGGTGAACAACCTGCTACCCCGCCTCAAAAGACGCAAGAAGAGGACAGTGAGAAGGAAAAAATTGTCGGCCCTACCAAGATTCATTGGCTTGGTTATTCTTTTGCCTTACTGCTTATAATAATTCCCGCTTATCTTTTGTTTATTGAACCAACACTGTTAAACAATTTGCTGAAGCCGATTGAATTTTTACAAGACAAACGGGTGTACATAAAGCTCGGTTTGCAGGGACTCTTACTGCTGGGCATATTGCTGTTGACAAAATTTCAACCATTCAAGAACAAAAATCGCGTCAACGAAATCAAACCTGTCAAAAAAACACCGGCTCACCCACAAAAACCAGCGGCGATTGAAGCGTCTGCGGCCCAAAATCCGTCGGCGCAAAATCCCCAGCACCCCAAAAAACTCAGTGTAAGTGATGTACTTGCCAAACACCAAAAGAAGGGGGAAAAAACACACACCGTCCGGTGGGTGAGTGAAAAAATTCTCTACCGTGCGGATATTCATGGATTTGGTTATATAATGGGCCTCTTTTTTATAGGTATTTCAATTTACTTTTTATTATTCAACCCGGAAGGCCTAAAGATATACGTGGATAAAGTTGATTTTTTGCAAGACAAACTTTCCTTTGTCACACTTGGTTTGCAGACAGTATTGGGGTTGGGCGTATTTATATTACTACATACGTTGTTTCAACAATTCACCACCACCTTGATGATTACCTCCGAAAGGATTATTGCCAGGTTTGGTTTGATTTCCATTAGGCAAATTGAAATAAAGCATGCTCAATTTGAAAACCTTGAAATTAAACAAAGCCTTTTAGGCAAAATTTTAGGTTTTGGTACGCTCAAAATAAGAGGAACACGCGGGAAGAAAGGTGTCGGTGGGATAAAAATAAAAGTAAGCAATGTCACCTCGCCCAAACAATTTGAAAAACGACTGATGCGTATCATCAAACAGACTGCCTACCATCAAATCTAACTCTCAGTGTTCAGTGAACAGTAATCAGTGATCAGTGAAATAACTGATAACTGAAATAACTGAAATAACTGAAATAACTGATAACTTAAACATGAGAACGATAATTTCTCACTGAAAACGGCATTTCAGTAATCACTGAAAACTGAAAACTGATCAAATGAACAGAGGTAGGGTGGATACGCGGCACTTTATCGGCTTCCTACAAACCATCATATTTGAGGGTAACAAAGTATAATTGTCCAGAAAAATACCGGGGCAACCCTCAATGCCATTAAGTTAAGCTTGGGCGAACCGGTTGGAAAACCTCGAAAGTCCCTAAAGACGCGAGGTTTCGTAGGGGCAATCCCTTGTGGTTGCCCTTAACTTAATGGCATTGGGGCAACCCTCCGAGGTTTAGCAATTAGTGGCTCTGCGAGATCAACCTCCGAGGTTTTTACAGATGACAAAACATTTTATAGACGACTCTAGGAACGAAGAACGAAAGTATCCTTTGCATTTTAAAAAAGTTCAATTTATAATTATTAAACCCAACCGTCGCCTTACCGATTAACAATTACCGATTAACAATTACCAATTACAAATTACAAATTACCAATTACAAATGACCAAAAAGGAAATTCTATGCGTCCAAGTAGTAGAGCACCCAATGAACTTCGCCAAATTAACCTCACTCGTCACTACACCAAACACGCCGAAGGTTCCGTCTTAGCCGAATTTGGACAAACCAAAGTCTTATGCACCGCAAGTGTTGAAGAGCGTGTGCCTCGCTTTCTAAAAGATAAAAAAAGCGGTTGGCTAACGGCCGAATATGGCATGTTGCCCCGCTCTACCCATGATCGCACGCCACGCGAAGCGAGTAGGGGCCGACAAGGAGGGCGCACCCTAGAAATTCAGCGCTTGATTGGGCGCTCGCTACGAGCGGTGGTAGATTTAGAGGCCTTGGGCGAGCGTACTGTGACGTTTGATTGCGACGTGATTCAAGCCGACGGTGGCACACGCACCGCCGCTATCACCGGCAGTTACGTGGCGCTCGTTGATGCCATGCAGTATTTGCACAAAAAAAAAATCATCCGCACCAATCCGATTCATGGTGCTATCGCGGCCATTTCCGTCGGTATTTACAAAGGTATCCCCATTTTAGATTTGGACTACCGGGAAGATTCCGGCGCGGAAACCGATATGAATATTGTTATGAACGATGGCTTTGCTTATGTTGAAATTCAGGGCACAGCCGAAGGACATGCCTTTCGCCAAGATGAACTACAAGCCCTGTTAAGCCTTGCCAAAGACGGCATTAGCCAACTGCTTGAAAAACAAAGGGCGGTTCTGTCAAAATAGTCTCTCATCCATCCTTTCCCCTCCTTTCGAGGGTTGGGGCAAGTTTTCAGATAAATATTTTGGAAGTTATACGGAACGTACTTGAAACAGGTGCAGCAAGGAAATAAGGGATTGAATTAGCAGGTAACAAGAAAAGGAAACTCAAATATTAAACTGAAAAAATCTGTTTATTCCGTCAAACGCAGTAATTCGCTACGCGAGATCATCCGTTGTACTTTCAGTATATAAACTTCCAAAGGAAGGCAAACCTCATAAAAAAGCCCTAGTATTTTTCTGAACAACTATAGACTTTCAATGATGTCCAAGAGAAATTTTGGAATCCTGCCAAGAGAAATCTTGGACTCCTGCCAAAATATTTATCTGAAAAACTATATATACTGCAAACGGTTAGGCTTTTTACACACCCCAGCTCCTTCAGTCCGTAGCGGCAGGGAAGGGAGCGCGGCAAGTTTCCTCTTGATAGGGGATTTAGGGGTGTGTTAAATTTTTTTGAGAGCGAAGCGTTACATAAGTCCCGTTTTTAGCCGTGCCAAGTATAATTACACCCCAAAGCACAACATTCCAAGTGTGTCGCGAAGATGTTATCCTCAGTTTAATACCAGCGATTTTTGCGGCGTACATTGCTTGGACGCAATCAGTGCATAAGGCTTTTATCTATGTGTATGTCCCGGTATTACTGTTTCTTCCAGATTATTATCGCTGGCCAGTACCAGGATTTCCCGATCCGAATTTTGGTACAGCAACTATGTTAGCCATCATGGGGATTTGGTTGATACGGGGACAACCGGGCTGGCGTTTTTCATTCACCGATATATTAATCTTTGGCTATGCCTTGTCAGTTCTTTATTCAGAATTCCTCAGTCCAGAAGGGATCCCCCACTACCAAAATTTTGTACTTAACTTTAGCGCGTCGGTTCTATGCCCATATATACTGGCTAAAAGTTTAATTGAACCGGCCGGGTTACGCGAAGACTTTGCTAAAAGCATCGCTTTTACGCTGTTCCTTGTCGCAGGAGTATTGGCATTTCAATTTGTCACCCGGTCACACTATACGCTAATGCAGCCGGTGTTAGGCC
>NBMI01000265.1 GCA_002085445.1 Candidatus Parabeggiatoa sp. nov. 2 | reverse complement strand
CATTAAGTTAAGCTATCCAAGTACAACGGATACGCTTTCCGAAACGGATTGGGGAAATTCATAATTTTTGTAACCTTATGATTTTTTGACTTTTTTTATCCGTTTATTTCGAGTATCCGTTGTACTACTTTAATAAAATAAGTCAGCTATTCGTTACGATATGGCATTGAGGAACGCCCCTGGTTATCTGAAAAACTATAGACTCACCCCTTGGCTACAAACAACTGTTACCAAGAAACATATTCCGCTTTTTCGATTGAATCAATTTCATAATAAAATTCATAAAATTGCACATAGCCCTTCTCAAAATCGACTACCGCGAAACCTGAACCATGAGCCCGTTTTAAAGTTCCCGCATTGATGACTCTCAATTGTCCAAATTGACGAACCATTTTAAAGTGAGTATGTCCATTAATGATAAAGCGATAGCGATTTTCATGAATCAGTTGTTGAAGCTCGCTCTCTTGTTCAAGCGCATCTCCATAATCATACGGTGTCAGATGCGCCATGTCATTTTCATTGATGCCGTGACATAGCAGCAATAATCCCGCCACCGTTTCTAACTGACGAGTTTTAGGTAACAATTCTAGGAAAAAGCGAGAGGATTTAGAGAGCTCTGACAATTGTGTGGCTTCTGGAATACCCCTAATTTGGTTACAAAGTAACCAAATATCATGATTACCTGCCACTGTGATAACTTTTTCCTCTTTGAGCCTGTCGCAACAGGCATTAACGTTTCCGCTTCCATCCGCAATATCGCCAACAGAGATAATCACATCCAGCCCTTGATTGTTGAGAAACTGAAGGGTTTTGTGAAGTAACTCATCCTCAGCATGTATGTCGCCGATAGCGCCAACGCGTTTAATCTTTCCCATATAATACTCAAGTATTGTGCATTGAGCGCGACTTTGATTGCACCTACGCTCAAAAATTAGCTTATGTAGCTTATGTAATTGTTAATGATTAATTATTAAATAACCTCAAAGATAAGCATTTTCTTGAACTGCAAAGTATAGATAAAAACTCAGTGTGTTATTGTCTGGTTTTTTCATCTATTTTTTCTGACACAATATCTATTAATTGTTGTACCGTTTTGATCTTTTCCGCTTCTTCATCACTTATCTTGATTTCAAATTCTTCTTCAATTGCAAATATTACCATTATATGAATAAACTCAGTTGGCTTCACTTTAAAAAATGTGCATGGTACTAGAAGTGGTTGATCAGCCTCTACTGTGCTACCCGTTAATGAGTGTAAATATAATGACTGAAGAGATTGGTGTTTTTCCAATAATTCCGGTAAGTTTGGTTGTATTCCAAGATATTCCTTAACTAAGTTCTCTATTTCCTTCACTAATATATTTTTGATTTTATCTTGAATGCTCATTATGTTTTCCAAACCAAGTTAAGAACTTTTCCATGTCGCGTAGGGGCAATCCTTTATGGTTGCCCTCACCGAAAAGCGGTACGATATGGCATTGAGGTTTCACCTGGGGCTATTCATATTCAACCCCTTTGGGGTTGTGGCGATTTAAGTGGTGGATACACAATAAAAGTTAACAACACCAGCGATCCAAATATGGAATAACTCAGTGTAAAAACCCCGTTTTAGACACTTTGGCATGGTAAGCCATTTTCCAAGAAAGAAATCCGATTTTTTGGAAAAATAGGATTTCTAAATTCAATTGGAAAATAGCTGCAAGACAATTCAAAGTCTGTCGGATAAGTGGGATACACCCACAAAAACGCCGTGAGTCGAGGTTGGTAAAAGCGGCTATGAGTGGATTGTGCTAGACAGCAGCGGAGTCCTCCTGTATTGGCTCGGTTTATTCCTTATCTAAGCCGTCTTCTACTTCATCCAGTTCCTCTTCAGGAAGATCGGTGTCATCCTCCTCTTCAGGAAGAACAGTGTCATCCTCATCTGGGCTGCTCTGTGTGGCATCTTTCTCATATGGAACTTCTCCAACATCTCCCTCCTCATAACTCTCCGTGTCTCCTTCCTCTTCCTCTTCAATCTTGATGGCTCTTTCTATTCTATGATCGACTTCTTCAATTGACAAAGCCGTGGGTTCATTTACAGCCGCCGATTCTTCATTTGCAGCAGCCGGTTGTCCATTTTTTCCAGAACCTCCCCCGCAACCTGCCACTGATAACAACAAAGTGAAAAAGACGACTTGAAATTTGAGTTTCATGATGACTCCTTTTTATGGTATACGCATTTTGCGCTTTATGTGTTTGTTTGCTAAACTAAAAAATATTTTTTCATTGGGAGGAACGTAGCGAAGGCTCAATTCTAGGCAACACAATTCTAAAAAAACTCTTGCCTAGAATATTTTTAACGTGAGTTGTTCAAATAAGTTATATAATGACCATTTTATCAATCAGTTATGATACTTATCCTTTAAATTTGAGTTGTATTGCCGCTTTAAAGGTAAGGTTTCTTAAAAAGGCGCGGTTTTCTTTCTTGATTTGGCAAGTTTTTGTTAATGGCTTACCATAAAAAATTAAAAGTTAAAATTTAAACCTTTTTATAAGTCTTTGTTCATTCTTCATTTTTTTTAGGGCCATGTTGGCGAATTTGTTCATTTTCACTTTGTTTTAACCCATAAATCCTATTTTTCAAAAAAATAGGATTTATTTCAAGTTTGTAACGGTGCCAAGTATAAGTCCAAGTTCCCCAATAATGTTAAGCTTATGGCTAATAAATAAACATCGAGGCGCGAAACTTATCTCGCACTGCGAAAAACGAAGTTTCGTATCGAAGCTATGCGATATCAACCCTAACTGCTTGTAACTGTTCCGTTTTTTAATCGCAACCTTGGCAAAAGCCAAGACTTTTGCTTAACTTAATGGCCTCCCCAAAGGGTACCAAAAGAGCGCGACTTTTGCCCCAAGGTTTGCTACACCTTTTTTAATGATACTCCGCACGACACGCTTTTGCGGTAGGGGTATGGTTGAAACAATGGACTTGCCCTGTCATAAAAGCTATTGTAAGTATTTGTATTAGAATGACTTTTTTTTACTCACCCCATCAATTTTAATGAGGGTGTTTGCGCTACCAAAAAAATCAAAGACTTACGGAAGGCGGGCGGATGTTCTTAAAAAATTTATTTCCATTACAAATACCATTAAGGGACAAATCTAATGAATGTCAAGCATTATTGATTGAACCCGGCTAACGCTTCGACTTAAGTGCTTGACATAAAATATTTTTAATATAAAAATTAATAATTATACTGCAAACGGTTAGGATTTTGGCTTTTTATACACTCCTCTCGGAATACGTTTTTCGTACACGAAAACGCCGAGCGCCTTCGATTCGGGGAGTCTTTCGTTCTTCATTTACGAAGAAACGAAGTTTTAAAGCGAAGCGAGATAAGTTTCCGTTTTTAGCCGTGCAAAGTATAACAATTAATAATTAACAATTAGAAAGGGGGGATAAATACCAAAATACCGATAGTCTATGCCGCTAATTATTATTGTGGTATGGTATTTGTTGTTTATACTTAGGATGGTGGGCAACAAAAACCCGTTGCCCACCCTACATGTTTTTCCAGAGAGAGTTATATGTCTGCTTTAATTTGTGGCTCATTTGCTTTTGATACCATTATGGTATTTAATGACAAATTTAAACATCACATTTTGCCTGAACAGGTACATATTATCAATGTATCGTTTCTAGTACCGGATTTGCGCCGCGAGTTTGGTGGCTGTGCTGGCAACATTGCCTATAATCTGAAGTTGTTAGGCGGAGATGCGTTGCCGATGGGGACGGTGGGGACGGATTTTGCGTCTTATGCCGAGTGGATGGACAAATGTTCTATCCCACGCACACACGTTACTACGATTGACCATACTTATACGGCCCAAGCCTTTATTACCACTGACATGGATGATAACCAAATTACGGCCTTTCATCCGGGTGCCATGAACTTTTCCCATTTGAACCAACTTTCAAAAGCCCAAGGCGTGACTATTGGCATCGTTTCTCCCGATGGGCGTGACGGTATGATAGAACATGCTAGACAATTTGCCGCAGCCGGGATTCCTTTTATTTTTGACCCCGGGCAAGGTATACCGATGTTTGACGGCAATGATTTGCGGCAATTCATTGAACAGGCTACCTGGGTGATTGTCAATGATTATGAATGGCAATTGATGCATGAACGCACGGGCTTGTCTCCACAACAAGTGGCGGCGCGGGCGCAAGCGTTGATTATCACCAAAGGGCCAGATGGTGCGGTGATTTACACCGCTGATACGGATTATCAAATTCCCTGTGCTGAGGCTAAAGCCGTCAACGATCCAACCGGCTGTGGGGATGCCTTTCGTGGTGGATTACTGTATGGTTTGATGAAAGACATTGATTGGGAAACCACCGGGCGAATTGCGTCACTGATGGGCGCGATAAAAGTCGAACATCATGGTACCCAAAATCATACCGTGACGATAGAGGAATTCAAACAACGCTTCAGACAAAACTTTGGCTATACGTTTCGTACCGCTTTTGGGTGAGGGCAACCATAAAGGATTGCCCCTACACGACATGACGGTTTGTAGGGGCAATCCCACGTGCAAAGCCCTTAACTTAATGGCATTGGGGCTACGGCCCCAGGTCATTGAATTTTTCAAATTTGCCGTCATGTTTCCGCTTTTTCCTTTCCCCCTTTCACCTCCTTAAAGGGCAACACCAGCAGCCAAGGCAATGTCAAATATTTAGGCTCACGGAATTGCTCAAGGCCAATTTGCATGCCTTGATGTCCGGCCGTTGGTTGTGGCTGATAGGTGCCAAACAGTCTGTCCCATAGCGATAAGTTAAAGCCAAAATTACTATTGAATTCGTGATTGAGGACAGAATGATGGACACGGTGCATGTCGGGCGTAACAATTAACCAACGCAACCATCGATCTATTTTCACCGGTAGCGCAATATTGCTGTGATTGTACATTGCCATCACATTCAATATGATTTCAAATAGCAACACCGCCACCGCCGGCGGCCCAAGTGCCATAATCGCGGTGAATTTAATTAGCATGGACAATATAATTTCGAGCGGATGAAAACGTGATCCGGTCGTTACGTCAAAATCGACATCGGCATGGTGCATACGGTGCAAACGCCACAACAGGGGAAGCGCGTGAAACACAACATGTTGTAAATAAATTACGCCATCCAACAGCACAATGGAGCCAACAATGGCTAACCACCCCGGCAAGTCAATGTTATTTAGTACGCCCCACTGTTCCTGTTCCGCCAGCACCGCTAAACCGACGGCCGCTATGGGAAACAGTAAGCGTAGTAAGAGATTATTTAATAAAACCATACCCAGGTTGTTTAACCAGCGCACCGTTTTAGAGGCCGTCAATGGGCGGCGCGGAGCCAGTATTTCCCAACTCGCCATCAGCACCAACACCCCAAAAAAACAACTGAGGCGAAGAGCAACTTCATGCTGCATAATCCATTCATTCATAAGTTATTAGATTTTATGGTCGTGGTGAATTGGTAGTGCCGCTGCGGAGAAAAACCTGACAGGTTTACAGCACTACCTCGGAAGTCCTATCAATTTTATAATCAAAGTGAGCCATTCCCAATTGATTGGCTATCTGTTTCCGCACACTTAATGCAAATTCCATAGAGATATAAACAATGCTCAGTGATTTTAAAACCATATCGTTGTGCAATAGCGCGTTGTCGTTCTTCAATCACTTCGTCAACAAATTCTATAATTCTACCGCATTTTACGCACAGTAGATGATCATGGTGACGGCCTTCGTTTAACTCAAATACCGAGAGCGTATATTCAAAACGGTGACGAATCACCAAACCCGCGGTTTCAAATTGCGTCAACACGCGATAAACGGTTGCCAAGCCCACATCTTTTCCAGTATCCAGCAAGGCTTTATAGACATCTTCAGCACTCATGTGGCGTTGTTTGCTATTTTCTAGCAACTGGAGGATACGCAACCGGGGCAAGGTAACTTTTAAACCAACTTTTTTAATGTCTTGACTTTCCATAGAATTCCTCTGCACGGTTATACTTTGCTTGGCAAACCAATCTTATTTTTATCAAAGCATTATCCCTATTTTAATTTTAAAATTTTTTATGATGCGAATTTAACAATTCAATTTATTCCCTTTATAAGTATCATTTTGGGCGGTACCAATGGGTACGGATATTTATGAAAAGCTATCGCTTAAAATGAATATCAGTCAAACCATTAAAAATTTGCGTTTAACTCTAGCGAATGATTCGAGCGACTTTTAAAAATTGTTTTAATAAACAGCCAATTATATACTCAAGAAGGGAACAAAACTTTTTGAGAAACCAAAATAACCAAGTGTAACTATCTTCAAGCCCCAACGGGGCGACATTAATATAGCCAGTGTAACTACCTGGAAATCCAAGTTATGGCCACGTTGAGTATAAATAATAAAAACGCCTCAAGATATATCCTATTTATTAAAAAAATCGGTTTTTGACAAGCTTTTTTATTATCGTTAAAACGTTTTGGAGCAACTGAATATGTTATTCTAACATTATTTAAAACAAGGTTATTGGTTCATGATGCAAAAGTTTTTCGTTTGGTACTGCCTGAGCGCCGGTTTATTTTTGTCCGGCTGTAGCATGTATCAGATAGATGTCCAACAAGGAAATTTAGTCACTCAGGAAATGTTGGATCAACTCCAATTGGGTATGCCTGCCAAAAAAGTGCGCTTTGTCATGGGCACACCGCTGATGGTGGATGTCTTCCACCAAAACCGTTGGGACTACCTGTATAGTTTTCAAGCCAGTGATGGTAAACGGGAGCAACGCCGTATTTCGCTCTATTTTGATGAAAATAAACGACTTCAACGAATAGAAGGTGATGTCAAAATCGGCAAACAACGCCAGCAAAAACCGGCACCGTTGCCAGATTTCGATCAAGAACCGATTTTATAATGAATAATGAAAAATGAAAAATGAAAAATGGGTATACTGAGCACCGTCATAAACATAGCTCTTTCTGTCATTTCTTGGCTCTGAGAAATATTCTTGGACGGACTACAGATTTCTCGCTTTGCTCGAAATGACAAAAGCGCAAATAGGTAAAGTATAATTCAAGTTTCGGAGGGCGCATTCCCATTTTCCGGGTACGAAAGTTAATAACGATGGCGATTATGCTATCGATAGTACGTTTATCCGCGTTTTTAATTCGTTTATCCGCGTAATTAGTTGTACTAAATTCGTTTATCCGCAATATTAGTTGTACTAAATTCGTTTATCCGCGTAATTCGTTGTACTTACTTAACCGTGAAAACGGGAATGCGCCCAGTTTCGGAGAAACTTTTGCCGCGAAGCCATTTTTCATTTTTCAGTTTAAAAATTACCCGCTTCCCTTTTTCATGCGTTTGCCTTGAGCCGCTCGCTGTTTGCGGATTTGTTTTGGATCGGCAATCAGGGGGCGGTAAATTTCCACGCGATCACCTTCGCGCAGCGGCTGGTTTAAAGCACAAGGCTTGCTGAAAATCCCTACCTTATTTTTATTCAGGTCAATTTCCGCAAATTTTTTAAAAATTTTAGATTCTTCAATGGCTTGCTGCGCGGTGGCTGCCACTGGAACCTCTAAAGGAATAATCACCTGCTCTTTGGGTGTGGCATAAGCCACTTCAACGCGAATGGTGTCAGAATTTTCCATGTAATTTATCAGCCCTTTTGACAAAAGCATCTACTAAAGTATTCGTAATTTTGGTAAATGCTGGCTCTAAACTGATGCGTAGTAGTGGATTGGAGACTTCAAACTCTAACTCCAAAGAGATTTTACTGCCCTCTTTTCCCAACGGATGAAAATTCCAAAGTCCTTGCAAGTGATGAAATGGGCCTTCAAGCAAGCCCATTTCGATCCGTTCATCCGTTTTGATGACATTAGTTGTCGTAAAGGACTTCTCTAAACCCGCACCGCCCATCGATATCGTGGCAACCACTTTCGATTCAGTCCGCGAGTGTACCGTGACAGATTTGCACCAAGGCAGAAACTTGGGATAGTCAGTAATATTATTGACTAAAACAAACATGTCACGGACGGTATAAGGCACTATTGCCGTTTTATGGATATGGATCACGAGAACACACCTATGGCATTTAAAAACACTAAGCCGACACCCAACGGCGTGACATAGCGCAACAGGAATTGCCAGAGACGATAGCCAAAACTCTCCGGCGACGACTCTAATTCCTCAGCGACAATCTGACGTTTCATCAACCAAGCGACGAAAATGGCAATAAACAAGCCGCCCAGCGGCAGCATGATATTGGTTGTCAGATATTCAATGAGATTAAATAGGGTTTTATCTTTGAACGCTGAAAACATGGATAATGGATGAACACCGCTCCAAATATTAAATGAAAACACGGTGGCGAAACCCACTAACCACGCGGCCACGCCGCACCCTATCGTGGCACTGAGGCGGCTGAACTTGCCCGTTTCAACTAACCATGCCACGGCCGGTTCAATCAGTGAAATGGCCGAACTCCACGCCGCGAGTGCTAATAACACAAAAAATAAAGTCCCCATAACACTTCCGAATGGCATTTGCCCAAACGCGATGGGTAAAATCTTAAACACCAATCCTGCCCCCCCACCGGGTTCTAAGCCATTACTGAAAACAATAGGGAAAATAATCAATCCGGCCAAGATAGCAATAAAGGTATCAGCCACCACTACCGCTGTCGTCGTTTGAGCAATTGAAGCATGTTTAGGTAAATATGCCCCATAAACCATGATAGCGCCCATGCCCAAACTCAAGCTAAAAAAGGCCTGTCCCATCGCGACCAAAACGCCCTCGCCACTGAACTCGCCCTTGGGATAAAACAGTTTATGGAAATCGACATCAAACATAAAATGTACGCCGTCCATGAATTTCGGGGTACTCATGGCATAGCCCACTAACACGAGCAATACGATGAACAAAGCGGGCATCATCCACCGCACCGCTCGTTCCAATCCCCCTTGCACTCCGCCAGCCACCATGGTTATCGTGACTATCATAAAGGCCGTGTGCCAAGCCAATAGGCGTAAAGGATCTCCCACTAAATCCCCAAAGCGAGCCCCGACAAAATCAGCGACTTCTTTGGTGGTGGATAAGTCGTTGACGACGGTAAACATGCCGGATGCCACACGCGGTATGTACGCCAATGCCCAACCGGCAATGATACTGTAAAAAGATAAAATCAAAAAACCCGCGACGACACCCGCCCAACCCAACGCTTGCCACCATCGTGTTCGCTTGGCTTCTTGAGCGAGTATTCGCATACTATTAATAGGGCTACTGCGGCCGCGTTTTCCCAACAGGACTTCGGCCATCATCACTGGCAAGCCAATCAAGGCAATGCACAATAAATAAACGATGACGAAGGCTCCGCCGCCATATTCCCCAGTAATATAAGGGAATCTCCAAATATTGCCCAAACCAACGGCCGAGCCGGTAGCGGCAAGAATAAACGCTAAACGCGATGACCATTCACCATGTATGGATGTTTCTGGTGTACTCATTTTGTATTCCTATTAATTAATTGTTGAGGCTAGGAATCCAAACTTTAGTTTGGACGTCCAAGATAAATCTTGGACTCCTTCCAAAAGCATTGCCTACTACAAACTTCATCAACTACAATTAAAAGAGGTCTCAATAAGGCCATGAGTTGAAATCCCTTGAGTCATTTTGCCATATGGCCCACAATTGACGGCCATCATTCACCTTTTTAAAGTTCCGTCTAGCGAAAAAAGCGAAAATATTATGAAAAAAAAACCTAAAACGCCAAGTAACACCATTGCCCTCAACAAAAAAGCTCGGTTCGACTACTTTTTAGAAGAACGTTTTGAAGCTGGCGTAGCCCTACAAGGCTGGGAAGTCAAAAGCCTACGGGCCGGGCGCGTACAACTCCGTGACACTTACGTGCTGATCAAAAATGGCGAAGCGTGGCTACTCGGTGCAGTGATTACGCCCTTAGACTCTGCTTCTAAGCATATTAGTCCCGAATCCCAACGCACCCGCAAATTACTCTTGCACCGTCATGAATTAAATAAACTCCAAGGTACGGTAGAACGCAAAGGCCACACACTCATTCCCACCGCCATGTATTGGACAAAAGGCCGTGCCAAATTAGAATTTGCCATTGGCAAAGGCAAAAAAGAATTTGACAAACGCGATACCGAAAAAGACCGCGATTGGAAACGCGAAAAAGAACGCCTGTTTAAACACTAACTTCAGCA
>NBMI01000264.1 GCA_002085445.1 Candidatus Parabeggiatoa sp. nov. 2 | reverse complement strand
GCACCGAAGCCGTCACTCGACATCGCTTTGAGTTTGAGGATTATTCCAAATTCTTGTGCTGAGCAACGTGGCACCGTTACCGTTAACGCGGTGGTTGAGACTTTGTGTGTATAGGGATGGACATCCCTCAGTATTTTGCCAAAAAAGTTTTTCGGCATTTTTTTTAAGTCACGCTTATATGCGAAGTAAGTGATTGAATTATTTATCAAATGATTTATTTACAAACTAGCGGGTTCATTTGTCATTTGTCATTTGTCATTTGTTATTTATATAACCGCACTTAGCGTATAATTTCAGTGTCAATATCGGGGTTTGTCCAAAGCTAAAGCTTTGGACTCCGGCGGCTTAGGGTTTGTCCAAAGCTAAAGCTTTGGACTCCATCGAAGCTTTGGATAACTGGTTATTCAACCACAAACATTGTCTGCCGCTCGCCGTTGGGATAAATCAGCATAACATCCTCTATCCCATCGCCATTGACATCTGGAATCGGCTCGACTTGGAGCGTGTCTGTCGTGGCTTCGCTGTCTTGAGTAACCACATAATCCACCACGCCACGATAAGTTTGGCTATCCAGTTTGAAGCTGACTAATCCGTGGGCTTCTACGCTAACGTCTTTAGCCAACGAGTATAAAGTGGCCGGCTGGGCGATGGCTGGAGAAAAGAGTTGCTCACGGCGTTTACCCTCTCTGTCGGTAAACACCAGAGAGGTCAATATTAACCCACCCCCATAAGGCGAGTCCTTAAACTTCAGGCCCATTTCCGTCTCCGAGGCCTGTTCAATAGAAAACCAATCCGGGCGAGCACTGAACCAGACACCCTCAGGCGCTGGTATTTGCAGATTGCCATTGGTTTGTACCGTGAACTCAGAAAAACCCAACGCCATCAAGGCCGACTGTAACGCGCTCGGCATTTGCAGCGCCGGTTCTGTCAGCACTTTTAGGCCGGTATCGGTGATAAAGCGCACACGTTGTAACTCTTGCATTTCTACGCTGGCAGAGGTGGTGGCCTTTTTGACGGAAACCGGTAATACTGCAAAGCGGACATTATCGACGCTCAATTCCATAATGCTTAATTCAGCGTCTTGTCTGATTACCCAAGCATTGTCTTTAAGTTCAGGTAATTCGTTAATAGCTGACAAGATGCCGTCACTCGGTTCTAACACATCGGCCGAGAAGTCGGCACGCTTAGGATAGCTGACACCTTCTATCTCGTCGGCCGATAAATCCGGTAATAGATCAATCAGTTCCACGCCGGTGGGCATATCGGCTTGGCGAGTAAAGCGCACGCCTTTTCCCAGTACCACGTTTTTGTCCAATTGCACGTTGTCACCAATAATCACGTTTGTCAGCGTACTGTCTGCTTGGACTTCTAAGTCTTCCAGCATGGCCGGGGCTTGTGGCTCGCCCATGAGGGCACCTTGCACGGTTCCGCCTTTGATACGGAGATTTGGCCCTAAGCGCACACTGTCCGCAAAAGTGGCTTTTCCATCTAATTGTACCTTTTCAGCAAGAATCACGTTGGTCAATCGACTGTCTGATTTGACTCGGACGTTTTTCAAGGAAGCTGGTGCGTCGGCCTCGCCGCTGATTTCACCTAGCACGGCACCTCCGGTAACGCTGGTGTTTGCCGCGAGGTGTACATCTATAAAGACGCCACCCACTTGACTTGAGTTGGTGATTTGGCCTGACAATTCACCGCCTTCCAGTGAGGCACCGACAAATTCAAAGTCAACGAGGCGGCCTTTATTAATGACGTGGCCGGTTATCTTACCGCCTTTTACCACGGCATCGACTTCAACCGTGACTTGGGAAACAAGGCCATCGCTGTTGATAGTGCCATCGAATGTGCCTCCGGCAACACTGGCCCCCTGTTCAAGGGTGGCATTTCTTAAAACGCTATCACGGTTGCTACATATACCGCTAATCACGCCGGTGGATGGGCAAGTGTCTATATCACTGCCAGAAATTTCGCCACCTACGGTGCTACTCGGTGTCGCGGTGATACTTACCTTTGCTGTCGCAACCACGCTTGGATCCGCTTGCGAAATGGCGGTCACGGTAATGACATTTGTCGCACCGACTGTCGAAGGTAGTGTCACATTCAGCCACAACTCAAAACGCGCTAACCCATTGATTTGCTTAGCTATTGGTAACTCTGTCATGGGCCAGACGGCCGAATCGGTGACGCTGAGGGTATAGGTATCCGCTTCCAGCCCGGTGTTGGCCAGCGTGAATCCCACCGGCACGATGGCCCCGGCTGGCCCTGTCAAGCTACTTGGGCCCGTCAAGGTGACACTGCGCGACGGTTTGGTCGGTTTTGTCTCAATGTTGCCGGCCGTGATGACATCAGACAGTTTTACACCTGGATCCAGCAATATTTGAGAACTATCAGCAAAGATAACCACTTCACCTGCTTCCAGTATGGTGCTATTATTGCCTCTCAAGTCAAGAACACCGCCTTCACCAACGGCTAAGGTGACCGTTTTGGTGACGCTAATGACTTTTTTACCGGCCAAATAGCTGAGATTAACCGTCCCATCTTCACCCGTCGCGTGGATAGTCACATTGGCACTCTCATCCACCGCCGTCTCAACACCCGGCAAGTTCGCGATACTCTGATCAATGTTCACACGACCACTTGGTTTGTTGGTGACAGAGACTTGCACTTGTTTCGTGGCGAGCGCTTCGGGATCGTTCTGCGAAACGGCCGTCACGGTAATCACATCCTTTTCAGCAGACGTTGACGGCAATGTCACGTTTAGCACCAAATCGACACTTTGGAGCGCCTCAACTTCAAGGGTAGGTGGTAATTGGCCTAAAGTCCAACCGGCGGTGTCAGTCACAGTGATATTGTAGCTATCTGTTTCGGTACCGGTGTTAGTCAGCGTTAGGTTGACGGGCAAAACCTCATCGGGTTCTCCTATAGAGGCACTGGTGCCGACGAGGGAAACATCACGCAAGATTTTGCTGGGGCCTACCACAATGTTGGGCGCATCAATGATATCAGATAGGGCCACTTCTTCATCCAACACGATCTCGTCAGCAAAGATATTAACTTGGCCTTCTTCGCTCTTAAAGAGGTTACCCGTGCTGCCTTGCATATCAATCGCACCGCCTTCGCCTACGGATAAAGTGATGTTGCCGCTGGCCGTTATAACCGTGCCGCTGATATTGCTCAGATCCAGCGTCCAATCTTTTCCACCGTAGATAGTGACATCGCCCCCTTCAATCTTGGTGTTGGCACCCGATAAGTCAATGACATTCGGTTCAATTCTCACCCAGCCGTTATCGCCATTGACACTGCATTTGGTTCCACCTTTGCCCGCTCGGTGGTGGCCGCCACTGAGATGGACATTGGGCAACGAAACTATCCATAAATTGCCACCTCGACCACCTGTTTGGGTGCCAGTGGCACTGGGATTGCAGTCGCCGCCGTCGCCAGCAAACGCTTTAGCGCCATTAGTATTATATAAGTGACCGGGGCCACCCAGTTTACCCCAGATTTGGGTTAAACCGCCTCGACCGCCTTCGCCAGTGCCGGTGCCTAAAATATCGCCACCATGACCGGCTTTAATGGCATTCTTGTTGGTCGTATTGCGGCCCAGTACGATGGCATTGCCGCCCGGTGCGCCATATTGGGAACCGTTTCCGCCGTTGCCCGCTATGATTTCGCCTTTATTTAAAATCGGGCCGCCTGAAGAGTATGAGTTCCACCACCAATCGCCAGCTTTCCCCCACTTTTTGATGTTTGTCCCGGCCTTCAGGATGACGCTGGCACCCGGATAGGCACAATTGCCGGTTCCAATTTGTGCCTTGCTGCATGAAAGCCCACTGGCTTCATGGTAACTATCCATGCCCAAAATTTTGCCGCTGTTTTCAAGGTAATCAGTGGCTTGTATTTCCAACGGTATGCCCGGCTCTATATTCTCGCCCTGAAGGCTCGTCAGCTTGCCACCTTTTTCAATGCACAACTTCTTCACTTTGGCAAAGGGAATGCCGATTATCTCGTGGCCGGCGTTAATCTGCACCACATCATCCTCTCTAGGACGGTTGGGGGTGATAAATTCGTCAGGTTGGAGATTAGCAAGCCGTCTCCAAGCGTTAGTAGGCCCTTCAAAAACCCATTGCCCATTGACAAAGACAGGCTTGGCCCAATTACCCGATTTTCTCGTTTCAATTGTGATGTTCTCATCGGAACAATCCTTTGGTTCTTCTGCTGTTCCAGTCAAAGGCACTTTCAATGTTGGCGTATCAGGGTCATTGGAAGCGATAGTCAAATTGGTCTGCTTGTTACCGGCAGAGGTGGGCGTGAACTGGACGTTGTTAATATAGCACTGCTCAGAGGGGCGCAAAAATTTCTTGTAGTAACAGTTCCACCGGTTGAACTTAAACTCGGAAGCATTCGCGCCAGTCATACCAATCTTACCAAACTTCAGATTGACGTTACCGGTATTGGTGACGGTCAATCTAGGAGAGGTGTAAGGGCCACGACCCACAATCGCTGTGCCAAAATCATGGGAACTAGGAGAGAGAGTGATGTTCGGCTGTTCTATATTTGCCTTAGCTTGTAACAGTATGGTTTTCACACTGGTATCGTTGAATGTCAAAGTCAGTTCAGCACGCTTAGTGCCGGCTGAAGTCGGTGAAAATTCTGTGAGAAACCTGCAGGATGAGTAGGAGCCATTTCGCCACATACCGTGATAGCAACGCTTATTCTTGATGCTGAATTCAGCCGCGTCGTCACCGGTCACCGTGACAGTGTCTATCTGAAGCGCATCACACCCCTCAGTCCAACTGTAAACAGTCTGGTACACAGACGTGGAACCTCCAACCAGTTCGGTACCAAAGTCTGGATTATCAGGGTAGACATTTAAATACTGCTCGTAGTCTCCTTGACACCAGCCAACGCCATTACCACTCAACGATACCTCCACAGTAGGCGTATCAGGATCATTAGAAGGTATGGAAATAGTTCCAGTTTTAGCATCTTTGGATTTTGGCCGGAACTGAATTACCACAGAACAGAATCCTGGGCTGACCTTCTGATTGGAGCAAAGGTCATAACGGATCACGAAATCATCATCACCTGAGAGACTAATTTGCCCTACTTGTAGAGACGCATTGCCGGTATTCTTGATTTTCACAAATTGGTAGTTTGAAGAAGTGCCAACAGGAATGTCGCCAAAATCCACAGATATCGGCTCTACTTCAATATTCGGCGTAGGCGGATCAATGCCATTACCTCTCAACGACACCTCCAATGTCGGCGTATCAGGATCATTAGAAGGTATGGATAAGGTTGCCGTCTTTGCGCCCACGGAGGTTGGCTTGAAGCGAATATGCGTGAAGCAATGTTTAGAGGGTTTCACCGTCTGGTTGGAACACTTGCCGTTCTCCTTAAGGAACTCAAAGTCCTCAGTATTTGAGAGACTGTGTTGTCCTAGTTGTAGAGAAGCCGTGCCTGTATTTGAGATTGTAATGGTTTGTGGGCTTGAAGAACTGCCAACAATGATATCTCCAAAATCGTGAGAGGTGATTGACGGGACAATATTTGGAATTGGAACCTCAATGCCAGTCCCTTCCAATGGTACCGTCAACGGCGTACCCGGATTACCAAATTCATCAGAATAAGGTATAAAGAGAGTTGCATCCTTTTCTCCTACAGATTGTGGCTTAAATTCCGTTGCAAATTGGCACTTCGCAGAGGAAGAGAGTTCTGTGCTGGCGCAAGCTTGGCTGACGATGAACGTCGTAGAAAGGGTAGTCGTCACGTTTCCAACGGCATCCGTGGTGATGGCATCGACTGACTCAATGATGCCTAACTGGAGAGTCGTCTCACCTGTGTTTGAGACAATAAATTGTTGCGCGGCC
>NBMI01000263.1 GCA_002085445.1 Candidatus Parabeggiatoa sp. nov. 2 | reverse complement strand
CATTGCATGAGAGGCCCGTTTGTAGTAGGCGATTTATCGCCTCACGCGCAGTCGTCCAAACTAACTAATGGCCGTCGTCCAAACAATCGTCCAAATTAATAATTCTTAATTAATAATTAATTGTTACATAAGCTATTTTCCCCTTCGGGGTTGAGGCCCGTTGATAAATTCGTTTATCCGCGTAATTAGTTGTACTCTCAGGTTATTCACAGGAGGCCCCTTCGGGGTTGAGGCCCGTATTAATAGTTAATGATTAATGATTAATGATTAATTGTTAATTCCCTTTCAGAGTTGAGGCCCGTTGGTAAATTCGTTTATCCGCGTAATTAGCTGTACTCCATCCGTTTATTTCGCGTATCCGTTGTACTTTCAGTAAAACCGCGTAGACTTTTCATTTTCACACGCATATGTACATTCCGCACATAACGAGGAAAAAACTTTTATGAAATACGTCCAAAACTGGCGACTATCAATATTGGTAGTGGCGACATTCAATACCTTGCTCTTTAGCAGTGGGGCGGCAGTCGCCGCGCCTAATGACAGTTCCCTACCCAATGGCGAAAACGTTCTTGAAACGATTTGCCCAGATAAAGCGGCTGAAAAACTGCTTGACTGTTATTGGGACGCGCTTTGGATAACAGAAACCAGCGCGATTGTCAAGATACCCACCTACAAAGGGGTGGAAAATTTGCAAGCCCATCTCAATCGGGTTAAAGACTTTTTGCGAAAAAGGGCCGAAGCCTTTAACCAAGGCCAAAAAACGCTCAAATTCCGTTTTTTTGACTGGCACGCAAGCAACTCACCCCACTGGCTATTTGGCTTTCGGCTCGGTAATGGCCCTCGGAAAGTGTCGCTAATTACTCATATCGATACCGTACCACCCGGCGGTAGCGACCGGCCTTTTGAGCCTCGTATCGAAAAACGCCTCTATATGGGAGAAGAAATGCCTTTTCTGGTGGGCCGCGGCACCATCGACGACAAAGGCCCAGCGATTAGCACTTTCATTGTGCTAAGAGCCTTAGCAAAACAGTTTGATGATAATCCCAAGGCCCTAGACGGTTTTACGTTTGAGCTAATCTTCGATACCTCAGAAGAAACCAGTATGGCAACGCACCGCTACTTGAAAGCGAACGAAAAACAAAAACCCGATTTTGGGATTGTCTTTGATGCCAGCTGGTGTATCCGCGCCGAAAAGGGCATTGAACGGCCGGTGTTTTGGTTACCACGCCAACACAGCCCTAGCCAACACACCTCTCTCGCAGTGAATCAAAAGTCCGCTCTTGAAAGTGGATTTAGAAATGTGTTATGGATCGAAAGTCTTAACACGTCAAACGGGCCAGTTAACCAAATTCCAAACGTAGCCACCGCCACCATTAAAGCCATTTCCAGTAAGGTGGCGGCGCAATTTGCGAATCAAGTGAAATCGCTTTACAAACATTTCGACTTTGATGATCCGTACTATCGCGCCGCTGAGTTGAACGTTTCTTATGCCAACGGCAGTGATCGTGTTTTGCTTACCACAAAAGTCAAGGGCGCTCAACATGGTTCAGCGCCCCATGAAAATCGCCGAGATGGCGCCAACCCGTTGGTTTCATTAGCAAATTTCCTCGCCTATTTGGTAAACACTCAGCAATTGGCTAACAACGCGATTGGTCGAATGGCCCAATTTATTCAGTGGGGATGGGGCACCAAGGTATTGGGCGAAAACCATCCAGACTTGCTTAGCGCCTATGATGACGTGTTTGAGGTGGGCACAACTTATGCGCTCACCCAATTTGTCACTGATACCGAGCAGGATGAAGTGCGCCTTAAAATTGACATTCGCTATGCAATAGGCCATTATAGCCAAGGCTGGGATGGCAAAACGGAAGGTTTATTGCTAGGTAAAAAAAGTCGTTTCCGCTATGTATTTGATCAACTCGTGAAACGTTTTGATAACGCGTATCCGGGCCGACGTGTCAAGTTCAACACAACCACCAAGTATGCGCCGGACATTCGCAATCCAGACAGTGCCGCATTTCAACGAGTCTTTGCCGCATTTCGTCAAGTCACCGGGCGAGATTGTCCGCGCTTGGCTACCGGTGGCGGCACTGACGCAAAAGGCTATCCGGAGTTATTGGCTTGCGGCCCCATGTTTGGTACCGACATGGGCCCTCCCATCAATTACCACGGGGACAACGAAGGTGCGCCATTGCCCCATCTCAAGCTAGGTGCTGAAATACTGTATTATATTATGGTTAATGAAGTACAACAAAAGCGAATTAAGAATGAAAAATGAATAATGAATAATGAACAAAGACTTATAACTCGATGATCACGTTTTTGATGGTTAGCCCAAAATCTCGCCAGTTTTTGATGGTTAGCCCAAAATCTCGCCTGGGGATAAATCCCCAGGCTAAAAGCTCAAGTCTGCTAAAGCAGACTACCCCCCTTTGTTGAGCTTTCCTAGTTTTTTCATTTTTCATTCTTAATTTGTATTCGTTACCAAGGAGCATTTATGCGTTTTACCAAAACCGTTCTTTTAATCGTTTTAGCACTTTTAACGAGTGCGTGCGACAATAACCCATATCCCGCCTCATTCAGCGACAAAAATATTCGCTTGTCAGCGTTTTCATCACGCCTAAAGTACCTCGATCCGGCGCGTTCATACAGCAGTGATGAATACCAGTTCATAAGGCAAATTTATGAGCCACCCCTACAATATCATTACCTGAAACGGCCCTATACGCTTATCCCGTCGTCTGCCACCGAAGTGCCCAAGCCACAGTATTTTGATGCTAACGGCAACGCATTGCCTGAGAATGCGCCCGTCGAAAAAATCGACCACTCTCTTTATGAAATCTCTATTAAACGAGGAGTAAAATATCAACCGCACCCTTGTTTTGCGCGTAACGATCAAGGGCAGTTTATTTATCACAACCTTTCCGAACAAGAACTCTCGACTCTCCATGAATTGTCAGACTTTGAAAAAACCGGTTCCCGTGAACTGGTTGCCAATGACTTTGTTTACCAGATTAAACGGCTTGCCCATCCGCGCATCAATTCCCCCATTTATGGGCTGATGAGCGAATATATTGTGGGCTTGCGAGAACTGAATGAACGCCTTCAGAAAGTCAATGATGAGCAAAAGCCAGACTACCTTGACTTAGAGAACTATCCGTTGACAGGCGTTGAAGTCGTTGACGACTATACTTACCGAGTTAAGATAAAAGGTAAATATCCGCAATTCCTGTACTGGCTGGCAATGCCCTTTTTTGCGCCGATACCTCCAGAAGTGGATCGCTTTTATTCTCAAAAAGGGCTTATTAAGCGCAACATAAGCCTTAATTGGTATCCGGTTGGAACCGGCCCCTATATGTTAACAATGAATAACCCAAACTATCGGATAATACTTGAAAAAAATCCGAATTTCCACGGCGAAGTTTATCCGTTGGAAGGTGCCGCCGGAGACAAAGAACTTGGGCTATTGGTTGATGCGGGCAAGCCAGTTCCCTTTATAGATAGCGCCATTTATACTCTGGAAAAAGAGACGATTCCCTATTGGAATAAATTTTTACAGGGCTATTACGACGCTTCAGGCATTTCATCAGACAATTTTGATCAAGCCGTGGCTATCAGTGCCGACGGCAACGCCACGCTGACGGATGACATGCGCGACAAAGGGATTCGATTGATAACAAGCGTTAGGCCCACCATTTTCTATTTTGGCTTTAATATGATGCTCGATCAGGTGGTGGGAGGCACTGCTGAGTCAGCGCGTCTGTTGAGACAGGCCATTTCCATTGCGATGGATATGGAAGAGTTTATCTCCATATTTCTAAACGAACGAGGCCTCCCGGCTCAAAGCCCATTACCCCAAGGAATATTCGGCCACCGAGAAGAGGATAAAGGGATAAACCCTTATGTTTATGACTGGGTTAACGGTAAAGCCAAACGTAAGCCGATAGAAACCGCCCGTCGTCTTCTTGCCCAAGCAGGCTATCCCAATGGAAGAAACGAAAAAACCGGTGAACCACTGGTCCTGTATTTAGATATTACCGGCGGTGGTGCTGACGACAAATCGAGGTTCGACTGGTATCGCAAACAATTTGCCAAGCTGGATATTCAGTTGATTGTGCGAGCAACGGATTACAGCCGTTTTCGGGAGAAAATACAAAAAGGTAATTTCCAGATTTTCTTGTGGGGTTGGCATGCTGACTACCCCGATCCTGAGAACTTCTTTTTCTTGCTTTATGGGCCCCATAGCAAGGTAAAAAATAGCGGTGAAAATGCGGCCAACTATCAAAACGATAAGTTTGACGCGCTATTTGAACAGATGAAAAACATGGACAACGGCGAAGCAAGGCTCAAGATCATTGATGAGATGATCGAGATACTTCGTTACGATGCCCCTTGGATGTGGGGATTTCATCCACTTGATTTCAGTCTGTACCATGACTGGGAACAGAATGTCAAACCGCACCCAATAGCGAATAATGGCTTGAAATACTTGCGTATTGACGCTAAAACGCGTGAGGAATATCGTGAAAAACACAACCAACCGGTGTTATGGCCTTTGGGACTGATACTGATTTTGATTATTGTGGTAATCGTGTTGGCTGTCAGGCTGTACCAGCAACGTGAACATCGAAAACTGGAGGTATTGACTCAAAATAATTAGTTATTTAGGAGTACAAGGAGTACAAACTTAGGAGTACTGAAAACTTCTGAAACCCTGTTGAGAAATCCTTGAGAAATCCGTTTTTTCCAAATCGGATTTCTTGGGATTTCTTTGAGCCTTAATAAAGGAAAAATTGTATGTTTAACTACATTCTTAGAAGACTCGCTTACGCTTTACCCATACTCTTAGGCGTGAACATTATCACCTTTGCGTTGTTTTTTGTGGTGATCACGCCCAATGATATGGCGCGTTTACACTTGGGCGACAAGCATATTACCCAAGAACAGATCCAGCAATGGAAACATGAGCGCGGTTACGATAAGCCCTTGTTTATCAACAAAGACAGTCAGGGCTTTGATATGGTAAAGGAGACGATTTTCTACCAAAAATCGATCAGCCTCTTTTTTCTCGACTTTGGCACCTCCGATGCGGACAGACGGGATATCAACTACGACATCAGCCAGCGTATGTGGCCCAGTTTAGCCATCGCAGTGCCCACTTTTATTGTGGGTTTGCTGGTGAATATCACTATGGCAATGCTGCTCGTCTTTTTTCGTGGCACCCACATAGACACACTAGGTGTCGTTCTGACAGTCATCCTCATGTCCATATCCAGCCTGTTTTACATTATTGCTGGTCAGTTTTTGATGAGCAAATTATGGCATTTGGCACCGATTTCCGGCTATGAATTAGGCTTTGACGCTTGGCGGTTTCTGATTCTCCCCGTTGTCATCGGTGTGATCAGCGGTATGGGCGCTGGTACGCGCTGGTATCGCAGCATCTTCCTGGAGGAAATCAATAGAGATTATGTGAGAACGGCGCGTGCTAAAGGCGTTCCCGAATTGAAGGTGTTGTTTAAGCATGTCTTGCAAAACGCCATGATTCCTATTTTGACCGGCGTTGTCGTCGTCATCCCGGCGCTGTTTATGGGTAATCTCATCATGGAGACTTTATTTCTGGGTTCCGTGCTTTACATTATTGGACTTATTATTACCGATATCTCTTATACTTGGGTTGACCCAAGAGTGAGGCTGTCATAATGGAATTAATGGAAGTTTTTGATATTAAAGTGGTTATACTCTGGACTGATGGGCTCGTTTTTCTGCTCACTTTCTTGGCCCTGTTTGCGATTATTTCTATGCGTAGTAATCCGTATTTGAGGCGTACTTGGCGAGAGGTTTTTCGCAGCAAGATTGGCATATCAGCGTTTGTGGTGCTAATGGCCTACATCACCACGGGTATCCTTGACTCGTTTCATTTTAGAGCGGCGCTGGAAAACACTGAAAACCAGACGGGGACACATTATTCAGGTGAAGTCACCAGTGTTTTGGATATGATTATTGGGCAACCGCATCAACATCAGGAAAAAACCTATTCAGCACCCTTTTCCGCTTTTCAGTTTGCCAAGGAAAATATCGAACTGCCAGACGGAACCATTCAACGCCAATATCCGCGTTTGAAATATGGGGGAAGTCATCTGAATGAAGACACCAGCGACAAGGTTTCCGATATCATCCGTCGCACCTTCGTATCAATTCTCTGGGCATTGCTGATATGGGGCTGTCTTGTCTGGCTTTTGATCTTCCTGAAGGCCAGAAAAAGTCAGAACAGTATGGCCAAAATTGGGCGACAAATCTGGAGCGGCCGCACTGACATCCCTTGGAAGGTTGCGCTTATCGCCACCGGTATTTTGATATTGTCTATCAGTTGGTTTGCCCAGATAGCCGACGGCTATCACATTTTCGGGACAGACAAGGTAGGCAATGATGTTTTTTATCAGGCCGTTAAGAGCATTCGCACCGGCCTGATCGTCGGCACGGTGACAACGCTGATTATGTTGCCCTTAGCCATCAGTCTCGGCATCATGGCCGGTTACTTTAGAGGCTGGGTTGATGACGTGATTCAGTATTTATATACCACTTTAAGCTCAATTCCAGGCGTTTTGCTTATTGCGGCCGCGATGCTGGTGTTGAACGTTTGGATAGATAATCATCCAGAACACTTCCCAACGGCCGTTCAGCGAGCCGATATAAGGCTATTGTCTCTCTGTATTATTCTAGGCATGACCAGTTGGATAGGTTTATGTCGCCTGTTGCGCGGCGAAACGTTAAAGTTGCGTGAATTGGGCTATGTCCACGCGGCACAAGTTTTTGGTGTCAGCAATGTCCAGATTATCAAACGCCATTTTTTGCCCAACTTGATGCACATTGTGCTGATAACCGTCGTGCTTGATTTTAGCTTTCTGGTGCTTGCGGAAGCGGTATTGTCATATCTCGGTATTGGTGTTGATCCCACGACTTCCAGTTGGGGCAATATGATCAATGCGGCACGGCTTGAACTGGCGCGGGAACCGGTGGTTTGGTGGTCGCTGATAGCAGCGTTTTTATTTATGTTTGGGCTTGTGCTGGCGGCTAATCTCTTTTCAGACGCGGTTCGCAGAGCCTTCGATCCAAGAGGCGTATCATGAATAAGCATGACAGTTTATTGAGTGTAGCAAATTTGAGTATTCGGTTTAGCCATGACGGCAAAGCGATGCCGCGAAGCGCTGTTAATCATGTCAGCTTTTGCCAGAGGCGGCATTAGTTGAATCAGGTTCCATTCAGTTTGGTGAACAGGATCAAAAGGATATTTTTGCGCTTTCTGAAATATCAATGCGCCAGATTCGCGGCCGGCAGATTTCGATGATTTTTCAAGAACCGATGACAAGCCTTAATCCGGTTATGACTGTCGGTGAACAGATTATTGAAGTGCTAACACTGCATTTTGATATGCGTACATCTCTAGCCAAACATCGTGCTATCGAGCTGCTCGATTCCGTCGGCATCCCTGAGCCAAAAAAGCGCGTTGCTTGGTATCCACATCAACTCTCTGGCGGCATGAAACAGCGGGTGATGATTGCTATGGCACTCGCCTGTGAGCCAAAGCTGTTGATTGCCGATGAGCCAACGACGGCGCTGGATGTTACCATCCAAATGCAGATTCTTGAGCTGATCAAATCGCTTCAAAAGGAGCGCAATTTGTCAATTTTGTTGATAACTCATGATCTAAGTGTTGTCGCTAAAATGGCAAATCGTGTGGCTGTGATGCGCTCTGGAGAGATTCTCGAACAAGCAGCGGCCGAGGACTTTTTCAAGGCCCCCAAACACCCCTACAGCCAACAACTGCTCAACTCCGTGCTGACACGGCGCGAAATTTCCTCCGTTTCCCAAATTCCCCCCGAAGGAGCGAATTTATTAGAGGTTGAAAACCTCAAAGTTTATTTTCCGGTGCGTAAAGGGCTTTTTCGCCGTGTCGTCGATCATGTCAAGGCTGTTGACGATATTTCATTGCAGATTGAAGATGCCAAAACTCTAGCCTTGGTAGGCGAATCAGGTAGTGGCAAGACAACAGTTGCCAATTCATTAGTGAGGCTTCTTGAACCAACAACGGGCAAAATCAAATTTAAGGGTGAAGATCGCTTAAGTTTGACGAAAAAGCAATTGAAACAGCACCGCCGGGATATCCAAATCATTTTCCAAGATCCCTATTCCTCTTTAAATCCTCGAATGAGGGTAGGCGAGATCATTGAAGAGGGAATGCAGGCACTGGGCATAGAAAAAAGCCATATTAAAAGGCAAGAACGGATTGACAAGATACTGAAACAAGTCGAGTTAAACATTGATAAAAAATCGCGCTTTCCCCATGAACTCTCAGGAGGAGAACGTCAACGTGTTGCTATCGCAAGGGCGCTGGCTGTCAAGCCCAAACTGATTATCTGCGACGAACCCACTAGCGCCTTAGATTTATCAATCCGATCACAAATACTTGATCTCCTGCGAAAGCTTCAACGCAAGGAAGGCCTCACCTATTTATTGATTACTCACGATATGTCCGTCGTCGGGAACTTCGCTGACAGAGTAGCTGTCATGTATCAGGGAAAGATAGTAGAACAAGGGACAGTGGCCGAGATATTTGATAA
>NBMI01000262.1 GCA_002085445.1 Candidatus Parabeggiatoa sp. nov. 2 | reverse complement strand
ATTAATAGAAGTGGAGTATCAGCCCTTTATCCCCTCGCCTAATGAAAGCTTAGGGTAACATTAATGCTTGAGAGTCCATTTTTTTGACGTGGAAGGCTAACCACATCAAGCACGTTTATTCTATAACATCCCCCTATCCCCTCAACTAATCTTTATCCACAAATCGGACGGTTCACAATTAACTTCGCTTCGCTGAAGTTCATAATTTTCAATGACTTATCTACTTATGGGTAAAGATAAGACCCCCTCAAGGGCTACTCTATGCACATAACTATGCCTCAAGGGGGGACTGCCGGGTGCCGCGACGAAACCTCAAAGAGACTTGGTTTCTAATTATATCCCTTATGCAACTAACTCTTTTTTTAACCCGTCCAAACAAGGCTAAGGCGATTTCTGATAAAAAATCTACCCTAAACTACATGCAGACTGAGACTATTCCTTAAAGGGATAGTCTCAGTGAGAGAAAATTCGGTATATTCTTTTCAAGAAATCACCTAAAGGTTTGGACGGATGCCCCTTTTTATTCATTCTGAAGCTAAAGCTTTGGACATCATACTGAAATAAATTAGTGGCTTTGGCATGTTGTGCCCATGCATTTACATACCCGGCAGTGTGGTCAGATCACTGATATTAATATTCTTTCCAAACTCACCGCCGGCAATGAGTGTGCCCGTTTTAAAACGGAGTTGGGCTATCGCTTTAGCCAACTGTTGCAGACTGTCCACTAATCTGATCTCTGCTTCAGTGAGCCTCTCTTCAATATCTAGCAAACTGAAAATGGTATGGGGATCACTGACCAGACTTTGATGAGCATGCTCAAATTGTTTTAAAGCCGGTGAGTAAGAATCGACTGCTTTTCCGGCTTCCACCGCGACTTTCAGGCGACGCATCAGTACGCCAGCATCTACCTCAACGTTCACCCCAATTTCCCTCACCAAGTTTTTCGTCTGAATAAGGCTCATCTGATGGGCGGCATTTGCTAAGTCACGATTGCCTTGAGCAAAATTGTTACCCAACGGGTAGGTCAATGTGAGTGTGGCCCCCCAATCCGCACCACGAGTCTCACTGGTCAAGGAATCAGTATAACGCTCAAAACCATCGCCCAATTCGATGCCGTTGTAGCCATAACTCAAACCCAAGTCGAGTTGGGGTAGCACATCTCGCCTTGCTTTGGCTAAATTCGTGGCCGAGGCCTCTTGCTTTAATTTGGTTGCTTGTATATCGAAGCGCTTTTCCAAGGCCACCGCTTTCCATTTCTCCTGCATGGGTTGCCGCTCAAGCGTTGCCAAAACCTCGCTCCAATCCAGTGGAAAGTCTTCAGATGGCTCACCAAGGTTAGCTACCTGTCCAGAGGGAATGCCCATGACTATAGCCAGAGCGCCTTTAGTGGTCGTCACCTGTTCAGTCGCCGCGAGCGTGTTTTGCCGCTTGGTGGCCAAATAACCTTTTAGGCGAGAGATTTCGGCAGTATACTTTTGGTAAACCCGCTCCAAACTTCCTTCCCGCCGTTGAAGAGCCGCTCCCGTTTCCGAATACCACTTCTGAACCCGTTGCTCTGCTCTCTTTTGAACTTTGAGCTTTTCTACGGCCGCTTTGTAATCCCAGTAGGCGTTGATAGCGGCCAGCAAAAAGTTTGATATGTCATGGTAAAATTGCAGCTCGCTTGCCTGACTCTCTAGTCGTGCTGCGGTTTCGTCAGCCGCGGCTGAAATGCTGCCCCGGCCCTTGAGTAAGGGAAGAGTGAGATTAAAATTGGCGTGGGCGACATTTAGGGTGTCCGGGGGACCTTCAGGATTAGCGCGATTGTCTGTTCGGGTAATACCAACACTCAAAGTGCTACTAATGCCGGTTCTGAAATTTTTTATCAATACCCCGGTGAGGTCTTGGGTGTCCTGATCAGCACCTAGAACCGCCACGGCGGGTCTATTCTCTTTGATATCAGCAACCACAGAGGTGATGAAGTCAAATGCCCCTCTCTGCATCCGGTAACCTGCCCGAGAAGATTCCACTCCCATCATTCCCATCTGGATATTGGGGGAGTTCTTCAAGGTAATGAGGGCAACTTCATTTAAACTAATTGGTCCCCCGGGAAGTGTGAAGTTGGCATTCAGCTCCCCTGTCGGTTCCGAATAGGGTGTTTGGGCAAGGGCCGAGTGTGAGGGTGTCATCATAAGCCCTAAAACCAATGGGACGGTACGCAAGAATGGCTTTCGCCTCTGGTTATCACTCAAACTATTGTTCATCAAGCAAATTTCCTTTTTTATTTTATTGACTCGAAGCTCTTGCAAAACCTTTTAGCCTCAGAATAAATTCTGAGGCTAACAGCTAAAGTACCCTAAAGGGCACTCAATAACTGATTTAGTAGGCTGATACCGAAAGTAGCTCTTAGCCTTAGAATTTATTCTAAGGCGATAATGAAAGCCAGAGGCTCACTCGTTAAAGACATTGTCACATTCAACGGATTTACAAGTAAGTGGAGTGTGACCTCCATTTGATGTACTTTTCTTCCAAAGCTTTAGCTTTGGACGGAAATTAGACAACTGACTGTCAATAATCACGTAAATTTTATGGCTAAAGCTCGAAGAACTTTTGAGGGCCATGTTGTCATTTGAGTGACTTCAAATTTGATGAAGGCCCTCTTTCGTTCTACTCTCGATTAGAGCTTTTCTTCTATCGATCTGAAATAGTTTCGTCGGGTAGAGCGAGTACATTTGATGTACTTTTCTTATCTGCTTATTTGATGACGGCCCTCTTTCGTTCTACTCTCGATAATAGCTTTTCTTCTGCTGCACGAACGTCCAATCGTTTCGTCGGGTAGAGCGAGTACATTTGATGTACTATTCTTCCGATGGCCTTCCGAAGCTAAAGCTTTGGACGGAGATTAGACAGTGTCAATAACCCTGTAAATTTTAGGGTTAAAGGTCGAAGAACTTTTGAGGGCCATGTTGTCATTTGAGTGACTTCAAATTTGATGACGGCCCTCTTTCGTTCTACTCTCGATAATAGCTTTCTTCTGCACGAACGAACGTCCAAGAGTTTCGTCGGGTAGAGCGAGTACATTTGATGTACTTTTCTTATCTGCTTTGGCTGGCCTTCCAAAGCTAAAGCTTTGAACGGAAATTAGACAACTGATTGATTTTATAGATATTTAAAGTTTTTCAGTCACATCAAGTCAAGGTCACACTCAGTAAGTGCCCTGACGTGAAAATTGATGTCCAAGCACTTATGTCGCTTTTTATCATCATACCCATCGCAAGATGACCGATTCATTTATATTAACAAAAGTTAACAATAGCACTCATAAGAGTGGGTGAATCTACCACTGAGTACCGAAAATGGGAGATAGCCGCTTTATACAATCTGAATTCGCTTGGGGAAACGCTTAGCAAATAGATTGAGACTTGCGGTAAAACCCGTACAACATTAGACTTGTCCCTAAATAAACGTAACCCATTTCCCTTTCACAGAGACTTAGATTAATAAAAATAATGGATTTAGCTTCACCTACAACTGAAATGAACGTACAGCAACCAGATACTTGCTTTAGAACGGAAGGCAATTTAAAGAACCCTCCCCTAAATGTCAATAATTTTTTTCTGCAATGAGTATCGAGCGATTAATCGCGTCGATTTATTATTAACGCGAGTTCGGCTTTTCTTGCTTGTTATATAAATATTATGTGAATCAATTAGTTGATTGCAATTAATTGATTAAAAAGGTTTTTTTTTAAAACCCTTAGATTAATACGTGAATAATCCTTATTTGTGGGCCATCAACTGGAAGAAGTAAGTACAGCTTAGGTGTTTTTTTTTAACTGATTTAATGAGGTCATTATCACTAAATAATTGATATAACTAACAATTTTATAACCCATTGATATTTAAAGTCTAATTCAGGTTATTAATATTTGTGATTATTTTAGGACTTACGCATTGACATCTGAGCAATTTCATGATCCATTTTAAATACAAGGCATTACAAATTTTGTTTTCGGTCAATTTTGACAAGTTTAATCGTTGGTAACATTTTCATAACCTTATGATATTTATCATGAAAACAAAAAATGGCGTTTGTCAAGGCGTAAGTCCTAAATAAGTTACAAGTCAATTTCGCGTTCTTATTTCACCTCACGGTGAGTTGGGTTTTGCGAGTACCCTAAATAGATATCGGTGTCAAGATAGCAATTCTATTGACAACTATTGACATGTCAACAAATGAGTCAACACTATTAACAGAAGTGAATAAGGGAGTATCAGCCCTTTATCCCCTCGCCTAATGAGAGCTTGGGGTTGCTTATTAAAATAAGCTAAGTTGTTGATCCAAAACAGGAGAAGTACTATCCGTCTGCTTTTTTATGCGTCTAAAGTTGCTTTTCTGAGGGTTTTTTTTATTCAAAAAACTAAATCGCTTGGTCGGGTGTAACCATTCTTTGACTTTTGAACCAACCTTCTTAGCAAGCATAGAAAACGAAAAACTAGCATCCGTCTTTCTCAGGATGTTGTACGCTCCATTTGCATCTGCGTTTAAAAGTGTTCCATTGCCAGTTTTGTACAAGCCTCGCTTGATTCGTTTGCCACTAAAAGTGTGTTTCTTTTTGGTATCCGGGTTGTAGTACCGTTTAGGCATTTTGTCACCATCAACAAAACTCGCTTTGCTCGTATAGCTCTCGTTTGCCACTATCAGTTCGATACCGTGTGACCCAAGTTTGTAACCTAATTTGTCTACAAACTGGCCTAGAGATAAGTTCACGAAGTTCTGATTGGTTTTTTTACCCAAACTGATGTGGTCAAGTGATTTAGCCACATCACCAACAACGACTTTTGAAATACCATTATCAACGCAAGTCTTTACCACTACATGGCTTGCTCGGTGCATGTAATCATTAACAAACGCATTGCGCCAATTAGTCAAACTTTGGAGTTTTTTCGACCACTTTTTACCTCGCTGTTTTTCAAGTTTTGATTGCATTTTAGCCTTACGCTTATTGTAATAAGCGTTGGCTGATTTTAGTCGTCTACCATCAATAATGAAAGGTTTGACAATGCCATTAGTCACACAAGTTGCCAAATTGTTCAGGCCTAAGTCAATGGACATTACCTTATCATTTTGGGGTACTTGTTTAAAATGATTTAGGTCTTCCTCATAAACAAAAACCGCATGAAAAGCTCGTGGTTTGGGAATAATCTCTATTTGTTTAATGAATTGGCCCACCAATTGTTGGGGTAACTTGATTTCCAAGTCTTTTTCCAATGTAACGATGTCACCCTTTATTGAGAAAGCTTGGTAATCATAAACAAGATTATCATGCAGGTTTCGTTTAAAATGAGGTGGTCTTGGCTTACCTTTGTACTTGTTGGGATTCTTTTTAAAATCCGTATTGGCATTAAAAAAAGACTTGAAATTCTTATCAACACGCCTCAAAATTTGTTGAGCCACTTTCGATTTTAGAAGCCGGTAATTAATTTGACCTTCAAGGTTTTCAACCTGCTTCATGGCTTTATCGGCCTTTGTGGGTAGGAAAAATATTTCCCGGTCGCTTCAAAAGCTTCTTTTAAAGTCCACAAAGTCTGGTTGTAGAGATTCTTGGCGTGATGAGTCAGTTCTTTTAGCCGTTTAAATTGAGGCTTTTTTAAGCCCCTAATCTTTACCTTCTGCGCTCGCATCTAACACCTCAATGGCACGCTTTACACGCCTTTTTGAATAATGTTTCATTGAAAAACAATGAATCAGCGTGATGATTAAACTGAGCAAAGCTCCGTTACTTCGTTTCGTTCATTATCTCCTCATTATCTAATTTCTCGTTAGCATGACCATTGGCCACAATGATTTCTGTTCCAAATTTTTAAACCAAGTATTTAAAGAGTCCAAACCCAACACGGCTTTCACTCTCTTTATAATTTATAAAGACCTTTTCAACCTGTCCATTAATTACGTTCATCAAGTAGGGCAAAGAACTGTTTTCGTTTTTCTTGCATTAATGCCACTTATATGTCATAAAAAACCTTTACAATTTTTATGCCTTGTGCTATAAAAATTAAATGTTTCAATTTGGCGTACTAAGTCTGCCTTTTGTTTTGAAGTCGAAAAACGCGCATAAATAACATTCAAATTACGGCGTTTTTTTCCAACATAGCCATAAACATCAGAAGCATTATAAATAGAGTAGCCATTAGGTTGTTTAGTGACATTTGTTTTGCCTTGTTTTACCAGCCTACTTAAGTGGGAACGTGTGATCCCCATATTAAAGAACATCTTTGGTTTTCATGGAAGCGCACGATACCCACACTTTATTGATATGTCAATAGTTATCAATAGTTTTGTGTACTATACCCATTGCGATAATTAACCGGGCAATCGTATCAAGGCTCTATAAATAACAAGGCTTTACGGCTGCTTCAAAAGGCGAGGTTGAGCGTTTATTTCAGTTATCACTGTTCACTGAATCGCAGTTCAAAGCGTTTTTTGAGATGACAACGCCTTGATATTTAGAGATGATTCATGCGATTGCCGGGCGTAACTCCTCATTTAAGCTATGTCAACATTGGTTGTTGTGAAAAAGAATGGTGTCGCCAGTATTGCGGCGGATACGATGACTTGCTTTGGTAGTAATAAGCAACAGGCAAGTTATGATGCCCATCCCACTAAGATACAATGCGTGGGCGATTCTTATCTTGGTTTGGTGGGCAGTGCCGCTCATAATCTCGTCGTGGAAAGTATCTTTTCGCGTGACAAGAAAGTGCCACGATTTCAAAATCGGCTGGAGATTTTTGAATTTTTTCGCAAACTCCATCCGCGCTTGAGAGAGGAATATTTTCTCAATCCAAAAGAAGAAGATGATGATCCCTATGAGTCTAGCCAAATGGATATGTTTATTGCCAATCGTTATGGCATTTTCGGCATATACAGTTTGCGAGAAGTTTTTGAGTATAAAAAATTTTGGGCGCTAGGTTCAGGGGGAGAATATGCCCTTGGTGCGATGTATGCTGTCTATGAACATTTTGATTCTGCCGAAGCCATCGCACGAGTTGGCGTTGAAGCGGGGATTGAGTTTGACGATGGCACGGGCGGACCAATTAACTCTTATTGCGTTGATTTAACGGAAAAAAACTAATACTAACGTTCTCAATGTTTCTTTCTCGTCTAAGGTTTGTCAATTTATAGACTTTTAGAAAATCACTTTGCCTTATCTTGGCAAAATCGGGGGCCGATTACGCTACGCATTGGTACCTGTTGAGAATAAATTATTTTGATGACAATACTATGGAATTGATTGAATGGTAAGGTCTTGAGCGTAGTATTTAGCCGCTTGTAAATCTTTCCTAACTCCAATACCATTCACTTAAGATATACTAGTGCAGGATCGAGCCAATTCCCGTACCACCCCGCCAACGGCTAAAGCCGTTGTCTGAAAGCTAAAGTCCCCTAAAGGGGACTTAGGGCCATACTTTCATTTGAAAACATTCAAAATCTTTTATGGCCCTCAAACAAGATTGTTCAAAATAGCCACAAAAATATACCGTAATTGTGCGCGACAGATGGCTAGATTTAGACGAGTTTATGGCTTTTTTGGTTGAAAACTCTCCGAAATGAATTTTAAGAGATTTTATAAATGATATCATTCACATTCAAGCCTTTCAGGGTTGAGGCCTGATATTGGTTTCCTTTAGTGTAAGCTGGGGCGTCTCGATTGCAACTCCTTCGGGGTTGAGGCCTTTTTGAGATTGCTTTCCTTAGGTGAAACCTCGCTGCCATTCATTAAGTTAAGCAACAAAACACTTACAAAAAGTATAACTAATGAAGCGCGATAGAGGGCCATAACTCAATTTTAAAACATATTTTATGGCCCTCAAACCAAAAACATGCAAAAAATAGGTCAATAACATGGGCCCGTGTATCACTACTCTGCCAAACCCGACGAGTTGTTTGCGTGAGGCGATAAATCGCCTACTACAAACGAAACGGTGAGGCGATAAATCGCCTACTACAAACGGGGGCCTTTTCTTTAATTTAATGATTCAATAAATTATACAATTCAATAATCCCCGTATTGGCCCGAGAAATATATGAAGACAGCACCAACGAATGGTTAGCAAACAAGCCAAACTCCGAGCCGTTTAAAATCAGAGGACTCCACACCGCTTTTTGGGTGGTTTCTAATTGTATGATAACTTGCTGCAAAATCATCGCCGTATTTTTCTGTTTCAACAAGTCTTTAAAATCAATTTCTACCGCACGCAGGAAATGAATTAAGGCCCAACAGGTGCCGCGTGCTTCATAAAACACATTATCCACCTCCATCCATGGCGTTTTTTCTTCGACTTCAATGGGCCGCCCGGCGTGTTCAAAATCTGGATCTTCAGACTGGGTGCTGGAACGACTGATGTCATTGCGTAAGGCCTTGGAAAAATCGCGCACTTGTTGCAAGACTCCCCATTCCCAACTGGGCATGTCGTCGATGAAGACGCTAGGCGGCATGATATCGTTGGTCGAATAGCCACCTGATTTGTTCAGCAATGTGTTTGCGACTTCAATCAATGTGTTAGTCGTGATATAGCCGGGTACCAATTTTTCGTTGTAACGATCGGCCCTCTTTTGGGCGGCCGCTTGTACATCGAAGAGATTGGGGCTACGATTCCACCATAGCCCAGTTAAAAACATCAGTACAAGCACCGTCAGCGCAATCAGGCCGATAGCCCGTGCCAATCCCATATTTTTGAGATTGTCGGAGTGGTAGAGTGCCGCGATTGGTTTTAATAACGAATCATTTATCAAATTGAAAATTTTTCCAACAGGTGTTGGTTTAGTGGATTCATCAGTCATTATTTGTTTCCTTGAAATCCAAGGTGTGTCCCACTTGTCTTTTTAGAAGTCTCGATGGGGCCATTAATCAAATCAACAGAAT
>NBMI01000046.1 GCA_002085445.1 Candidatus Parabeggiatoa sp. nov. 2 | reverse complement strand
CGAAAAAACGTTGGTTACTCGGTTTGAAATCCCTTTTGTTGTCCAACGGGACAGTCATATCGTTAGCAGGTACGTTAGCCATTTTTCAACGTCTATCACGGTGGTCCGCCAATTAGGCCTTGGTAGCGAAAAAACGTTGGTTACTCGGTTTGAAACGAAAAAACGTTGGTTACTCGGTTTGAAATCCCTTTTGTTGTCCAACGGGACAGTCATATCGTTAGCAGGTACGTTAGCCATTTTTCAACGTCTATCACGGTGGCCCGCCAATTAGGCCTTGGTAGCGAAAAAACGTTGGTTACTCGGTTTGAAATCTCTTTTGTTGTCCAACGGGACAGTCATATCGTTAGCAGGTACGTTAGCCATTTTTCAACGTCTACCACGGTGGCCCGCCAATTAGGCCTTGGTAGCGAAAAAACGTTGGTTGCTTGGTTTAAGATTCCTTTTGTTGTCCAACGGGACAATCATATTGTTAGCCGGTTTGTTAGTCATTTTTCAACGTCTATCATGGTGGCCCGCCAATTGGGCCTTGGTAGCGAAAAAACGTTGACTGCTCGGTTTAATATTCCTTTTGTTGTCCAGCGGGACGCTTATATTGTTAGTCGGTTTGTTAGTTATTTTTCAACGGCTATTGTCAAGGCCCACCGGTTGGCGCTTGTTAGTGAAAAGGCCGTCATAAATCGTTTTGGAACGTTTTTTGGCTCGTCTTGTCCGGTTATGACTTCTTTTAAAATTCCATTGAGCGCGCCTAAACACACGATTCAAACTGTTGTGTTTAAAGTGCCGTTTCGTGCGAAAAAACATGCCTATTATTCTGAACCGCAATTATTTGTGGCACAAAAATAAATCTGTTGAATTGTTGGACCTGACTTTGGCACAGGATTGGGATACTTATTTATGGACTGGGAGTTGTCGGTTAGCATATCTTGCTGATTACATGCGAGTGCGGATCGGTGATCTTGTGGTTTTGTATTTGCAAGGGTTTTCTTACTCTTTAATTGTTCAGTCTCGTTCGCATTCTGTTGAGGGCCAAACGGGCGCAATACATTTAATTGTGAGAGTTAGTAGTCTAACCGTTAGGTTGGCTGAGGAAAAAATCACGAAAACCTGGAATGCGATGACAGCGTTGAGTATTTGCAAGGATGTTGCCAAGGGTTTTGATATTGAGTGGCAAATTATTAATTGGTTGATTCCGGCCGGCCGTTTTACGGTTTTTGATCAAACTCCAATTGAGATTATTCGTCGAATTGCAAAAGCGGCCGGGGCTATTGTCCAAACGACTCGGGAAGGAAAATTGCGGGTGCAATATCAAACTGCATTTAAAAAACGCTGCGCTGCGCCCCCTTCGCGTGTTTATACTCATATTTTTTTATTTAAAGAAGAAAGTCCTCATGGACAATATTATAATGCTTGCATTATTTCTGATGGGGAAGAACGGGAAAATGAGGAACGACACTATTTTGCACAGTATATTGAGTTAAATAGGTACAGTGGCACTTTGAGCGTTTATAGCCAACCATGGCATGATCAGTTTACTATAGTGCATGCTGGGCATAAGTCGATCAGGATCGGTACGGCCCAAATTAAATATCGGACGGAAACTGAGCAAGTTGAGTTTAAGGCGGGTTTGGCAACGGTTTCTTATCCAATTTATCGGTTGCAACGCGTTAAATGGCAATCTAAAAATCTGGGCAGCCCAGTTTGGCAGTCGGATCGTCAAGAATTAAAATTGACCGTTAGCGGTATCAATGGGTATGGTTTAGCGCAAGTCGATTATTTAGTGCGACGTTTTGAGTTTCCTATTAAACATCGACTTACACATCCACAGACCACGCAATTTTTAGTGATTTTATTATGACAGTATTATGACAGATATTATTAAAACTTCGTTTACTTTTTCGTTGGGCGGCCAAACCGATTATTCGTTAAGTGCTGAGGTCGATATACGTTCTTTGCACGAAGGGGGAGATAATGCGGCTCGTTTGGGCAAAACCAGTCATTTTGAACCAGGCGAAAGCATTGCTTTTTTGATTTATTTGCCTTCGGAATGGCTTGAGGTTGATTATATTAAAACGTCAATCGACAATATCCAACAAGGAAGTATTAGTAAAGATAAGGATACTTTGATTACTATAACAGATGAAATGCTTAAGTTTGAGACCTTAGCAAGTACGACGACTCTTAGTAAATATGCTGTTCCTGATGCCATTAAGAAAAGCCTTGGCGGGCAATGGATAGGTAATGATTTGGGAAATCTGAGCTTGGAGGATGACCTTAGGACAATTAAATTGCCTTCGCCTTCGATCAAAATTACATCGAAAGACAACGATAAGGAAATTTATGATAAAACTAAGAAGCTACGTGTGCCTGGCCTTTTCAATGCCACTTATACAACGACAGCTACTTTGTATAAATTGAACACGCCGACTCAAACGATGATGAAGGCTTTTGGAAAGCCGCCTTATCCGATTTCTGTTATTATTTATTGCAAATTAAAGGAATATAAGCGGTATTAAGTTAGGCGGGAAGGATCAGAGAGGAATTTCAAGGGAGGGTTATGATGGAATTATTGGAAATGGTTACCCAAAAAATCGGCGCCAAATTGGTTGAAGTAACGACTCGTCAAGGTAATATTCCATTTTATAGAGGGGATTTACGCAAGAGTATTGTTTATCAAACTTATAAAGATAGGGTTATTATTGGGACTAATTTGAGCTATGCACGGGCCGTACATGATGGACGGCCGGCGCTTACCTTCGGGCCGAAGAGGGCGAAGGTGTTATCTTGGTGGACTGATCCGGAAAAGCAACGGCAAATGTTACCATTTCCAAAAAATAGTAAGGCTTTTAGGGAGATGGTTAAAGGTGGGCAAATCCGGGTTGCTAGGCGAGTTAAACAGAAAGCCCGTCCGGCTAATCCGTTTTTTGCTCGTGCGTTGCAAACTTTACGGCAAGAAGGGCTTGGCTTTTTGAAGGATGATTTGGAACTGTATTTGATTACTGATTTAGAAAAAGTGCTGCGAGGATAAGGTATTATCTTTGGTAGTGGGAATCAGGCCTGACTTTCAATTCTACTTGGATATTCCTGCCCAAGGCGGCCGAAAGCTTTTCTTGAAGGAAGCGCGTTCTGAACCGCCATTTGGAATAAATAAGATTTGAGGCGCAACGAATTACAATGGTGTTATCTCGGTAATTCATGAAAAATAATCCATTGTCTAACAATGGGTTAATTTGTTCGCCCAATTGCAAGAGGAGTTTAGCGCGTTTGATAATTGAGTTTTCACCGAGCTTGTGCAACATATATGAATCCTGTAAAGCAGTTGGCTGAGCAGTTGACTGTTGTTAAACCCACCAAAGGGATTGTCAAAGCATTCAAGGATGATCTGATGTTAATCGCTGTTAATGAATCGCTTGAGTGGTGGCCCAAACAAGCGGGGTTAGCAGTGGGCAATGTGGTGTATATTTATAATGGCCGGATTATCAGGTCTCCTCGGCTTTCGCAACGGGATGTGTTTGAGGTGTGAAAGCCGAGCATCTGATTTTTATTAGGGTTGCACCTATTATTCTAGGCCTTTATTAGAGGCTTTCGCGGTATCGCTTGCAATAACGGTAAACTGTTCCTTTATTGATGCCGGTTTCTCTGGCAATAGCAGCGCCTTTTTTTCCTTGTTTATACAGCTCGACAACGCGGTCGTAATTTTCAACATTTAAATTGTAGCGCCCCTGTGATTGGGGTTGCACCGGTTGCATCTGATGTTCATTGCGGTCTCCGGGTTGCATATGGTTGGCTGAGAAACCGGGGGGGGTGAACCCAATGAATTCTTGTTGCGTTGCAACGGGCTGTTCTTGCTGCACAGTGACGGGTTGTGACATTGCAACCGGAGCATTGGTTTGGTGTCGGTTGTGCCACCAAGAAACGAGTCGTTTTACCAAACTGAGTTTTTGAAATGGTATTGGCATGTCACGCGGTACGGGGGTTCTGATTATGGTTTCTTGGACCTTTAAAAAACCCTGCCCGTGTAATACTGTTATGATGGCTATTAGTGCAAATAGCCATAAAATCATATCGGGGGTAACGAAGTTTAGGCCAACCACATTTAATGCCGCTGCGGCTTTGACGAAAATGGGCGGGAGGTAATTAGAAAGGTTTTGTTCAGATTGGTGTTTTAACCAATTGGCTTCGGCTTTTTCAAGCGTAGCCGTGGCCTCTTGCCATTTTAAATGGTAAGCGAGGATGGGTTGCAATGCGTCAATCTTGTTTTGGATTCGTTTAACCTCAGCGTTATTGGCCGTCTGAGGTATTTTGGCTTGGAGCGCTTTGAGTTGGGGACAGAGTTCTCGTGAGGCTCTTTTCATTAAGCCGCCGCCATAAGGTGATTGTTTGGGATGACATTGTTCGTCCATTATTTGCTGGGCGGTAATACCGGATGAGTGGCGACGATTCCAAAAGGTTTGGATCTGTTGTTGGACCGCGTTGGTTTGTGCGGCATACTGCGTTTGAGCATTTGCGCGTGCGGTTTGTAATTGAGCGGTAAGTTGCGCTTTTTCAGCAAGTGCTGTTATTGCTTGTCCTTCGGTAAATTGAGGATGAGCGGCCTTGAGATCGTTTAGGGCTTTTTGGGCTTGTGTGACTTTGGCTTGGGCCAATTTGACAATTGGTTCCTCGGCACGCTTGGCTTCGGCATGATGTTGCATGACATCGACGAAAAGCGAAAATAGTGAGAATGCCGTGAAAAACATTGCGACTTTAAACCAAAATTGGGCCGATTTAGCGGCTTCAATTTGACCACGCGCTAAGGCTCCGGCAGCCCCTAAAGCAAAATAAGGGCGTAATATAACCATAGCAATCGCCCACGCGCAAAATATAATTTGAGCAATGAGTGTATGGCCCAAACTTACCCAGGCTAACACTTCAGAAATTCCTACGAGAAAATTGATGAAGGTGCCAGTTTTTGAAATCGCAAGAGATTCTTCATCTCGATTGAATTGAGCTCGACTGTCGGCCATTATTTTGTCCTCTTTGTTAGGCAGTTATTAACCGAAGTTTTGTTGAAAAACTTCGGTTCTTTTGGAGGGATATTTTTAGGACTACCGAATTTTGCACTTTTTGGCACTGAGGGCTTCCACAAGCCGTCGTGTAGCAATGCTATCGGCTAATGCCCGGTGCGCGGCGTCTTCTAACTCAATGTCAAGGTAATCAACAGCCACCCCCAAAGTTTGCCATTTCCAATTGTGGTAGTAATAATTCCACTCTCCATAATATCTGGCAAACTGAGACATTGCACAATGAAATTTCAAGGGTGAAATACCGAATCCCGGTAACTTGTACTTTCTTCGGGTTTGTTCCAGCATTTGCCAATCAAAATCCGCATTGTAAACCACGACAACTTCGGCGGCTTGAAGAATTTGTGTGACTTTCTCATGAATTTCCGGCCATTTTGGCGCATCCGCTACCAATTGATTCGTTATGCCGTGAATAGCTTGTGCCTCATTAGGAATCCATCTGCACTTAGGCCGAATCAACGTCTTAAGCCGGACTTCCTCTTGCTTATCGATAATCGCTATTTCAACAATTTCAGCGTTATAACCAAGTCCGGTGGTTTCGGTATCCAAAAACACACAATCTTGTTCTAGCACCTGTTTCGCCCAGTTAATCACTGGTACTTCATGATTAAAATGGTGTTGACATCGCCAACAAATTTTTAAAGGCCTGTCGTAAACTTTTTGACAAATTCGACAAGTTTGGGCTTTGAGCCGGTTTTTTTCCAAGGCCGCCAATTGTGCCTCTGTCGGTTGTCGTTTTGGCACAGATTCCTCAACCGAATAAAGCTTGTAGCTTTTTTTATAATAAACACTATGAAAAGCGGCGATTGATTTCTGGCCTTTGGCAAGCCGTAATCCTTGCTTTGCCAACTGAGTTTTGGTTTTGATATTATCGGGTACTTCATCCCAAACTTTATAAACATTCATATTAAATTAGTACTTCTAGGCTTGATTTATTCTAATATGCCTTTGTCTTGGAATATCCCGTTTGATATCGGTTTTTTTTGTGGCGATCAATTCAAACCTAAACGCTTTTCTTGCGTTTTTATTAATTCGCCTTGAGCCACATGGTATGTGCTTCCTAATAAGAATGCGGATTCGCCCGGAAGGGCCATATAAAAGCCGTCGTTTTCTGGTGAATTTATATCGAACGTGTAATTAAGACGGGCACCGTTGCCAAAAATGGAAATGGCATTATTACGCAATAATTCTTCTTGAGTTTGTCGCTTGAGAAATACGAGTTGGGCAAGCGATTCCTTTAGGTTTTTGCCTAAGTATTGGATGCGCTTGTTATTAACCGTTAAGTAATAACCGAGCTGTTCGCCGTCTTTTAAATCGCTTTTTAGAGGGCGTTTGGCAGTATATCTAGGTTTTTTGCCTTCGGCACTGATTTTGTCAGCTTTAATTGGCTGAATGAAGTCTTCTGCTTCGGCATTAAGTGTGCGGATACCGATTTTGCCAATGCCTTTAACCTGTTGCCAGATTGGGTCGTCTTCAGTCAGTTGAGGATTATCGTCGGATTGAACCAAAGGTTTAAGCCATTTTTCAAGGTATTCGCTGGCGGGCTGGAGTTCAGAAAAGATTTTTTCTTCTTGCTCGATGCGTTGGAATTTTCCATGTTCGTCTGGGCAATAGAGCTTGCGATAGAAGTGTTGTTGATCTTGTTGTTGATCTATGGCAACGGCTGAACAATGTTCTGAATCGACGTTGAGTTGGATTATGGCATTTTCGATATTTTGCCAAGTTTCAATGAAGTCGTGGCGAATGGCATTGGTGAGGGCGATCTCGGTTTCTTGTTTTTTGTCCCACTCGGCGTTGAGATAACGCTTGATTTGGTAAGCGATATCCAAGTCTTTATTTATCAAGACTGGTTCGCTCGTGGTGGATGATGTGGACGTTTGGTTATCGTTGCCAGATAGAGGAATAATGTTCGGCGGGTTATCTTCATTGGTTGCCGAATTGTGATCGGCTATCTTGGTATTAGCGGCATCAGGATTGTCAAAATCGAGCTGAATAGACTTCGGTGTTGGGAGCGTTGTGTCGGGTTTTTTGTAGGGCAGTTGGTAATGGAAATGGGCAAGTGGGACAGGAAAGTTGTTTGTCGGTTTGTTTAACTGATACTCTGGGTATGTTGGCAAACTAAAGTTTTTTGGGGCTTTAGCGTCGTTGGTATCGGCATTTTCGTTTAACCCAACATTCTGATCGGTTTGATCGGTTGCCTTGGTGTCTAGGGCTTCATTGTTAGAAGACAATGCGTCGTAGACTTTAGCTTTGGCTCTGACGCTTTGAATTGCCACATATTCAGGGGATCGGCCTTGCTTGATCTGTTCGATTTCATTTCTCAAGCTTAGCATATCGGTTTGTTTAGTATAAATATGCGACTCTGCGAGTCTTATTTCGGCCATTAAATAACCATAAAGCAATTTGTCGGGTTTTTCAGCATTTTTCAGTTGGCCTTTGCTCCTAATGATGCTGAGTCTGTGGCCTTCAATTTCGGCCTTAGCTTCTTCAAGACTAGCCTTTCTCTGGGCAATATCGGCTTTAAGTTGTTGTTTGGAACAATATTCTTGCTGTTGGATCGGTGTTCTTTGTTGCCATCTCATGACTGTTCTCCTTTAAATGGATTTAACGGAAATATACGACGCTGATCGTTCGACAGCGGAAGTGGTATGGGGGCATGACAGTGTTAGTCGGGAGCTTTTCGCCAGGTACGTCTAGCTGGCTTAAGTCGTCGCTCTCTTTCCACATATGCCAAACCTGTTTGGCGGTTTCCATGTCTCGTTCTGAGGCGGCTTTGAGGTAAGCGTCGCGTTGGGCGACAAGGCGTTCGACGGGGATGATTTTGCCGTGCATTTTGCGACACACGTCGCTGGTACGAGCGTCTAGGTGGGCGCGGATTTGTATGTATTTGATTTGAGCGCTGGTATAGGCATCGATCCGGCCAATTTCTCTTGTACGGGTAGCGATATGGTCAGCTAGAAGATTCCAGTAGTGGTGACCGCGTTCGGTCAGGCCGGCAAAGTCGTTGGCTAGGCGTTCTATGAGTTGTTGGCGGCTATAGCCTTGTTTGAAATAGTCTGTTAGGGATTGGCGTAATAGTTTGTCGGTATAGGTGTTCCATGAGTTGCCGACCCAATATAGGTTAGCGCGTTGGGTAATATTTATGGCATTTTGGTCTAGGTGGCGAAATGAAACGTCAACACCTCGGGTGGCAACTACTTCTTGGATACCGGTACGATAAAAGGCCTCAGTTAGGTTGAGAAGCGGCCCGTAAAGGGCCGCGATCATTGCGACGACACCAACACGATTTTCCAAGGTTTCATGTATTAACTGAGCATCTTCTTCTGTGAAATGACTTTGATCCAATTCGCGTAGGTGATCGAGAGCGGCGGCTGCGGCATTTCGCATATTGTCGTCCCAAGCACGAGTCATCGCATCTTGAAGCTCCCTGTAGAGTTTCTCCCAAGCGTCCTCGCTTTTGAGGACACGGGCGCGTGTAAGACGCCGAGCAAGGGCTTGGATAAGTATTTGAGTCTTTAGGTTTGACATTCTAAGGCCCATCCTCCTTTGATTTGGATAACTTCGTAGCCCGTCAATTTACGTCGGGTGCGCTGCGCTTTTGCGGCGGCGGCGGTTTTAAACGGGTTCCCGGCCTTGGTCGTGATGCGTTTTTGGGAATCTGCTTTTTTGGGTTTTGCTCCAACCTTCGGTTTGGATGGTGTAGCTGATGGCTGTCTAAATATTTTGATCTGTTCCTCGATCTGTTCGTTATTACCTTTAACAACAAAGGCGTTGATGGTTTCGCCTTTTATCGGGTCAAGTTCGCTGGCCTTTTTAGCCGCATGATATTCAAAATTTCCGTCAATAACTTCAAAGGAATCTATTCCTTTTTCCAGCAAGATAGGCGGGGTAATTACGCCATCCGCGTTTAAGATGGCTTTAGCGGCTTTTTCTAGTGCCTCTGGAGGAAATTTGGTATGGGGCACTGAAGATATAATATCTTCAACCATCACGACGGCATGCGACGTTTTCACTTTAGGTTCCGCGTCGTTTGCGACTTCAGTTTTGGGTTCCGCGTCATCTGCGACTTCAGTTTTGGGTTCCGCGTCATCTGCGACTTCAGTTTTGGGTTCCGCGTTGCGGAAAATTTCAATTTGCTGTTGGAATAATTTAGCTTGATCATCGTCTTCGACGATGTAAACATTAATATTGAAATTCTTTTGTTCCAAGCACATGCGAAGTTTTTGAGCTTCCAACGCCGCATAATATTGAAAAAGACCGTCAACCACTTCGTAAACTTCAGGATCAATCTGGCCGGTTTGACCGCGGCGAACTATTATCGGCGTTATTACGCCTCCTAAATTGAAAATGGTTTCCCCGGCCTTTTTGAGTTTATCTAAGGAGAATGGGCATGTTCCTTCAGGAGGAAGGATTTTGTTAATGCGAACAATCGCAGGGTTTAATGTTTTGTTCATGTCGTTTTTCCGTTCATTTAGTATTTATTTATACATATTATATGTATAAAAACATACTTTGTCAATAGTTTTGACGATTCAATTTTGAACCAATGCCAGACCTCCAAAGGAGGTCTGGTGTATTTTACATATGGTAAATAAGCCCTAGTGCGAGACCTATGGGGTCTTCTAAATGGAGATCAAAATCTGGCGTTACTGGCGAGTCTTCGAGATGTTCGAGGCATTGTATTGCCAAGCCAATTTTTTGAGCATGAGTGATTTTTTCAGCGTGAGGGCCAAGCATCTTTTCGAGGTATTCAAGGTGAGATGATGAAACGCTCATGTAATAGCGCAATGGGTTGGGATTGGTGAGTGTTGACACAGGAGTCCTCTTTTTTTCTTCAAAACATGCAATACAGTTAGGCATAAGGCCGCTGCTGGTGTATTTGTCCGCATAAAAAAATTGGGTGTCGGCCGGCCAGTATTCTTGGCAAATATTGCATTTTTTTACGAGGCCAATTTCGGTATACTTATAGTTACCGTTAGCCAGTTTTCGTTGCCGGGTTTTGGGTTTTGGGATGGGGGAAAAGAAGTTTTTTAATGCTTTTTTGTCAAAGTCTTCGTATTTCGTGACCCAAGCCCACACGGTGCGTCTGGAACAATCGAGTTTTTTAGCAAGCGTTTTTGTTGAGATGCCGTTAACGTATTGTTCAATTGCCCATTGGCGTTGCTCGTCGGTAAAGGTTTTTTTGGGCATATAAACCTCTAGTTTCATTTACATGTCAGGAAAAACTGGTGGATACCCATGACCGGCAACCGGATATCCCGGACCGGAGCGTCTTCTACCCTAATTAGATATTCACATTTGTCGGTGTTAGGATATTCGGGACAGCGAGTGACAGGGCCTCGTCCACAGGGGCAAGGAGTATCAATTTGATCTTGTTCACAGTCGAAACAAATAGGCTTAAGTCGGTTGTGATAAAATAAGGCATGGTTGCTGATTTCGACATTTATAGAACATCCGCATTCAATGCAAATTTGGTTGTGCATAAGTAAGGCTTATTTAGCTATGTGGGCATTTTTCTCCAAGGCTTGTTTAACCTTGGAGACGTTTGGTAAGGTCTACAATTAGTTTTCCTGTATGTAGCTACCGGCCTGGTGGATAATTTCTTGGGTGAGTTCGGTTTGGTTTTGTAACCGCATGACTTCTTGGCAAGCCACAATGAGTTCTTGGGCTAAACGCCAATTGCCTTCGCAGTATCTGTGAAACGTTTTGATGAGATCAGGATTTTTGGCGGCATCGCCAAAAGTCGGGTAGATGAAATAGACACCGACCTTTTTTAGGCTGTTATTTTTGCCTTTTTTGATGGCAATCGGGGTGAAGACGATTGTTTTGGCACCAATGCGGCTGGATAGTTGCGCTAATAAGACTTTGGTATTCCGGTTTTGGAAGATTTCCGTTAAAATTTGTGTGCCAAACAAAACGATAGTCGCACCGCATTCGTCGGCCAAATAACGCAGTATTTCCAGTGTTTTCCAGTTGAGGTGGTTGGCTTCGTCGATTAGGAAAAGTTGACCATCGATGTTGAGTTCGAGCCATTCTGTCAATTCGTCAATTGTGGCTCGTTTAGCCCGGTGGTCCATACTTTTGGCAAGACGGCTCAGTAAACCTTTTTTTGTGATTGTTTCGGAACAGCATATCCGTATGCCGTTTAATTTAGTGGCTAAGTAGTAACTGGCAATTGTTTTGCCAGTGCCTGGGGCGCCGGTGATAATGCCCAAACGGTTGAATGGACTTTCCATGGTTGTCTTGGTCATGATGAGTGCTTTTGCCAGCTCATCAGTGTGAACAACGTTGATGGTTACACGATGGTTGATCTTAACTTCGGTGGTTTCAATTGCGGGGTTTTGATTAACCATGGTTGGCAGCCTCCAATGAATCGTTTATGTCAAGCAGGTAATCCAAGGCAATTTTTTTGTTGCTGCCCATATAGACTGGAAATTGGAGAATAAAAGCATCAATCGCAGGGTCTTTGCCATCGGTGTATTGGTATTGGCCTTCGTTACGATGATGGAGGTACCAACCACGCGGTTTGTCATAGTCAACGCGGCGACGATGGTAGCGGCAAGTGACGTTTCTAGTGCTATGCGTTTGTTGGGCGATAGCGGTAAGTGTTTCAGCGTTGAGCCGGCAATTGATTTTGTGTATTTTTGGTGAGACTTTGGGGTAGTTAAGGTCTTCAGGAACGGTTTTGTTTGGGTCAACCCGTAAGTCACAAATTAAGTTGTTGTTTGTAGGGTCGATAATATGGAGAAGACACGGGTCGTAAGTATCGGGCTTGATTTGGAGTAATTGGCCATCGTAGTCAGCGAAGGCCGGGTGAGTGTAAGGGTAGCCTTTGAAAATGAGATGGCCGTTGATAATGGAACGCCAATGTTCGTTGGCTGTGGTAAAATAATCGAGTTGTAGCATTGCTAAACTCCTTTGTTGTTGGTGGCTTGAAGGCCGCCGTGGGTTACAATTAGGACATCCCGTTCAATGGAACGGGGGATGTCCACTTAGATTTTTTTGGCTTATGCGTATAGGTTTATTTGGGCCCAAATAAACGATACTGGTTTTGAATTTTAGTAGGGCTTGCGGAGGAGACCTAGCTCGGTTATGAATTGGCCTTCGGCGTTAAGCCCGTGTTGAATTGAGGTGACGATGCCACGCCAAGCGCTGCTTTGGAGGCTGTCGTAGGATTCAACGCTGTCGCCGACACTTACGTCAGGATCAAATGGGATTTGTTGAGTGACGGGCAGCCAGTTTTCGCCTTTGTCCATTTCGGTTTGCCCCAACCACAAAGCGACTGAGATTTCGCAAGTTAGCGGGGAGATGATGTCGGGGCGTTGAATATGGCCTTGGCCTCGGATGGTTTTGATTTTCATTCTGGGGTTAGAATTGTGAATTTGTCATTTGAATACAATTAGCCGTGATTTGTGGCAAATCACGTTAACCACCTCACGCCGCGGGGAGGCTTGTATTGTGTGAGGCATAAAACAATAAGTTATAGAGTTTATAACTTATTGTTTTTTTTATAAAAAATGACACTATGCAATCCAGCTTTCAGTTAAAAAGCTGGAGTTGTTAACTATCAATGTAGGCCTTTTTAGGGGGATAATACCTGTCAACTATGCAAGGTTTGTAACTTGGACAGAACCTTTGTTCATGTTTGTTGGCGAGTTGTGCGAGTTGTTGCCATCCGCTATCAGAGCCATGCACACCTATTAATTTGCATATGTGCTGCGCTTTAAGACTACTGGGAGTTGTGTAAAGCTGTTTGGTTTTTTTGGTGCAGTAAGGGAGTCGGCCATAAAGGATATAGCCGTCTTTATCGGTGTATTTCCATGAAAATTCTCGATTTTCCGTTACTGCTTTAGCAATTTTTTCTGGTAAATCCCAACGAGCCATCGTTTTTTTCCTATTTTTGGGTTATTGGGGCAAGATGCCTCCAAAGTAGTGAGCTTTGGAGGTTTTTTTTTTATTTAGTCAAATTCAAAGCCATCAACAACTGAGCCAATGGGGGCCCAAAGTTCGATTTTTTCTTCGTTGGTTTCGTCTTCGTTAATTGAAGCCATTACTCTTTCTTCTCTTTGTTGTTCTAAGGCTTTAACTTTGCGTTCAATTGTGGGGTCGTTCAGTTTAACTTCGCCGTTGACAGGCGATTCGGGCGTTTTGGCATCGGGGTTTTGTTGGTTTTGTTCCTCCAAGATATCGATGATTTTGAGTGTATTGATGCTACGAAATTTTAATTCGATGTAGGAACGCAGGTAATCTTTACGGCGTTTTCGTTCTTTGGCACCGTCTTTATTGAAAAACTCAAAACCGGTGTCAAGTTCAGCAATAATCGGTACTTTTTCATCTGGAAGGTAAACAAAAATAAAGCTATCATCGTGCTTGAAAAACGCAATTTCGACGTTGATACCCGGAAATTTTAGTAGGCAATCATGCCGGTAATAGGCGTTTTCGTGTCTGATGTAGCCATTTTTGTCATTTGTACCGATTTTATGAAAACTGTGTTCGGCAAAAGCCATTTGGAGAACTTTTTCGTCCACTGTCCATTTGCCAGCCCAACCATCATCAATAAATTTTTGGAGCTTGGAATTGGGACTGAGGCCCTCCAGGGTTTTTTGAGGGGTGCTATGATATCCTGTGATCAGTGTGTCAATTTGCTTGGCAAATTCTTCAAGAGAACCTTCAAAATATTCCGGCTCTTTGCCCTTCGGTTTTTGGTTTGGGTGTTTTTTGTTACCGACAAAGCCTCTGATATTAGGCCAATGGTTTTGCACTAAAATACCAAAAAGTCCTTCTATTGGTTTCGCACGCGGTTCGTAGGGATTAGTGCGAAGAATGGCTTCAATACCGGGGGGGATGTCTAGGGATATTTGGGTTTGTTGGTTAATATTGTCATTTAGTTCGCGGACAGCGCGTTTCATGACGTTATATTGGTATTCTGAACCATTGTCTAAGTAAAGGGTGCGTGGTATACCCCACTCTTTGACGAGTTCCATGTAAGAAAGGGAAATATCGGCTTGGGTAACACCTTCTCGACTTTTGGGGCCGGTTTGACGGCAAAATTTAATGGTGATAAAAAGGCGGTTGGTGGCGAGGTCTTGCCAACAGATGAAAGCCGGGTAAACGCGCTTGCCGTCTGGGCCTTTGATCAGGTATTTCGCATGGTGAACATCGCCGCAAACAATTTGAAGCGGGTAAAGATCAAGGCGTTTTCTGAGGATAATGGCATCAAATTTGTCATAAAAAACATCGGGGTGATGTTTGTAGTGATAGAGCATTTGGAGTGCTCGACCGTCTTGGTAAGAGAGACCAAATACTCGACGACGGTTCAAGCGACAAATTTGTTTGATTTGAGCGTCGAGCATGAAAACATGGTGGTCGTTCAGAATTGCTTTGGTCTGTTGTGTTAACCAAAAAGCAGCGGAGTCCATAACTTTTGTGTAGCCTATTAGGCTGCTGCCCCAAAGACTATATATATATTTGTCGAGTTGTTGCGCTATTGCCCTTTTCTGTTCTTCGTTAAAATAAACGGCCATTTCCCGATCCCACTTTTGAGTAACTTCAACCCGCGATTTGTTTTTGTCATCGCGTGGTTTGCGGTAAAGACCGATAAAGCCGTCCTTTTTGTATTGCCTTATCCAACGATAAATTGTGTCTTCAGTGAGCTGCTTAGGTTGTTTGGTTTTTTTATCTACCTTAAGATGACCTTTGGCATCATAGAGCCGTGTGGTCTCTATTATTTGTTGCATTCTTTGTGTGCGTTCATGAGTTCGTTCGGGATAAATGATGAGGGAACGAACAATTTCTTCTCGCCATTGTTGATCACAGTCTTGTTTGTCAAGGATATTGAGTTGTTGTTGCGGGTTGACGGCTTGTGTGTATCTGTTAATGTCGCCAAACGTTTTTTGTTTAGTGGTAGCGGGCTTGGGATCGATGAATTGTTGATACCAAGCGCTGGCAAGTTCGTCGGGGAGACTGGGAATATATACTTGATAGTTAATCCCATTGCGTCCACGATTACCCGTTGAGGCGTTAACTCGCAACTGGTATTCTTGTTCTTGCCATTGCCACGGTTTATTTTCTTTTTGGGCTTGGGTCAGAATTGTGCGAGCAGTGCGGTCGTTTATTTCAGCAAGTTGAGCGAATTGTTGAGTTGTTATCCAGTTGCGGTCATCGTGGTTTTGAACTGTTGGGGGTAACTCGACGGGTGCTTGAGTTTCGGTCGGTGTTTTGGCGTGCGTATTAATACTCTTTTGGGTACCCACGGTGTTTTTTTGTGGGGTGGGCTTTTGCTCGGTTTTGTGACGCTGTTGGTTCCACTTTTGGATAAGTTCGTTGGGGAGAGAGTTAACGTGAACAACGTAACATTGACCTGAATTGCCACCACCATGTTCACTTTTAAAAACCTCAACTTGCAATTTGTACCGTTTTTTATCCCCTTTCCATCGCCACGTTTTGCCTTTAAGCGCCTTACTTAAAATTATTTGAGCATTGCGTGTATTTTTTACGTCAATTAATTGAGCGAATTGTTTTGCGTTTAACCAATTATTTTGATCTTGGATCGCAAATAGATCGCCACTATGATCGCCACCGTGATCGCCACTATGATCGTCACCGTGATCGCCCGTCAATAGGATAGATTCGTCAATTAGATCGCCACTGTGATCGCCACTGTTTTTTTGTAAAGTTAAGTGGCGATCATTTTTATCGCCCGTGGATTGGGCGTTTTGAGTTTTGATCCGCACTTGATCCTTATTCCGATCCTTATTCTGATCCTTAATGCCTTTTTGAGGATCATATTTAGGATCATTTTGAGGTTCAATTTCCACAGGAAAGGGGAAGATAAGGCGCGGAAGGGGAAAGGGTATTTTTGGAGGAGGCAGTATAGCTAGGTTTTGGGTATTTTTATCGTAATACATGGTATAATAAAAACAGACATTGGTTTTATTGGGGGCGCTAATGCGCCCTTTTTTGTTTGGGCTATTTGCCTTGTCGCTTATGCCTAATTAAGAATCCTATTTAATTAGGTAGCACATTAGTCGAAGACACCCACGCCAACGGGAAGGCTGTGCTATGTGGGC